>NZ_JAVJNP010000194.1:0-13154 GCF_040217205.1 Coleofasciculus sp. A1-SPW-01
CAAGGGGGAAAAACCGTACAGAATTCGGTTCGGTCAAACTAACTTCTAAAAGCCGAAACGCCCTATTTTTCGTTCTCACTCTTCCTTGTCTACGGTCGCTGAGCGAAGTCGAAGTGATGGTCTACCTGTCTTCCAAGTCTAGCCTAAACCCCCATCTTAAAAAACCTACCCTTGTGAGATCCTCCCCCCTGCCACAAAAGCGAAGCATCCTTTCTCTTCCCCCCTCGTAGGGGGATAGCGGGAAATACAAATTTTTGCAGAAATATATCTCAATCTATCTCAACAAACCATAAAATGATTTATAACATTTATGAATTGTCTGGTTCAACTAATTCTGATTAATGCTATTAAAATAGATAGAGATATGTATATTGGCTGTAAAAGTGAAAAAGTGCCATGAAAAACAGTACCTTTACATTTATTGTCTTTGTTCTTTTGGCGTCTTGTTTAATCATCGCGCCGAACGTTAAATCAAGTAATACCCATTCGGTTGACTGGGGGTATAGTGGCGATGAATCACCGGAAAAGTGGGGAGATTTAAGTCCGGAATTTGAAACGTGTAAACTCGGCAAAACTCAGTCTCCTATTGACCTGAACGATATGTCAGCCTCTAGCGCTGACTCTCTGGAATTTACCTATAAAAATACACCCTATAAAGTCATTAATAATGGTCATGCCATTGAAGTTGCCTACAAAGCTGGGAGTTCTATCAAAATTGAGGGTAAGCGGTATGAACTTCTCCAGTTTCATTTCCATGCTCCCAGCGAACACACGATTAAGGGCGGAGACTATCCCATGGAAGCCCATCTGGTTCACAAAAGTCAGGATGGACAATTGGCGGTCATTGGGGTTTTCCTGAAAGAAGGTCAATATAATCCATTTATTGAAACATTATGGGCGAATATACCAACCCAGAAAGGAGAGCGAATCGTTCGAGGTGTGACGGTTAATGCCAGTGCTTTACCGCCAAAAGATAAGTCTTTTTATCATTACACAGGCTCATTAACTACCCCACCTTGTACCGAAGGGGTGAATTGGTATGTTTTGAAACAGCCCATTGAGATATCATCCCAGCAGCTAGCTAAGTTTCAGTCGGTTTATAGCGGTAATGCTCGACCTGTCCAACCTCTGAATAAACGAGTTATAAAAACCAAAGAGATGTAGAGACGTTGCATGCAACGTCTCTACATCCCCATATTCCTCATTTCCATCTGTTACCTGTTCCCCAATCTTAGACGGATACAGGAGTTTTCAGAAGAGTAACAAAGTTCGATAGAATTTGTAAGCCTGCGGTGGACGACTTTTCAGGATGGAACTGAACCGCCATCATATTATCCCGCGCGATCGCAGCCGTGATCTGTTGTGATCCATGGGTTACTGTAGCGGCGCGAATCGCCGGATCAACGGGTTCAACGTAGTAGGAATGGACAAAATAAACTTGCGGGTTCTCCGATAACTGCATCCACAAGGGACAATCGGGTTGAGTGAACTCCAAGTGGTTCCACCCCATGTGCGGAATACGGATATCCGGTTCTGGCTGAAATCGCCGCACTTTTCCAGGGATAATCCCTAATCCGGGTTCTTTTCCTTCTTCTGAACCCTCAAACAGAATTTGTAACCCCAAACAGATACCCAGGAACGGTTTACCACTGGCAATTACCCGTTTAATTGGTTCCTCAAGTCCGCGCGATCGCAAATGCTGTACAGCCGGATCAAAGGAACCCACTCCCGGTAGTACCACCGCATCCGCCTGTTCAATCTCAGCCGCGACATCCGTTATCTTGGTTGTTGCACCTGCATTCTCTAACCCTTTACAAGCCGAGTGCAAGTTACCCATATCGTAATCAACCACCGCAATGATTGGCATGAACCGATTCCTCGTTATTTTTGTGGTTAAATCTTTATTTTAATGAGTTCGGTGCTAATCGATAATGTCAACAACTATCCTTTTGACATCCTTTCAAACCTGGTTACCTCATCAGAAATCCAATGCGTCCGATGATTTACTCCTCAAACTCCAAGCTGAGAATGACTCCTTCCCGGATCAAACCATATCGTTAACCTTCCTGAGACAGCTACCCGTGGACGTATTTCCCGCCAGCGATTTAGCGATCGCGAAAATTGAACACCTGCAACCGGATGTGGTGATCTGTTGCGGTATGGCGGAATCCCGTTCCCGATTAACTGTAGAAGCTGGAGCAACGCCTCGATACCTTGTTGCTCAAGTGTATTGGTTCATTTATTATCTACTTCTTCAACCAATTTTAAGCCTGAAAGGGTTGTCCTATTGTCTTCCCGCTTTCTTTGGCAATGAGACATCTTTCGAGACTCAATTGCTCAAAACTGCTGTAGACTTAGAGAAATTAGTCGAGGGATTAACTGAAACTGAGATTAGTCATGACGCGGGGAAATTTGTCTGTGAAGGACTCTATTATCAGCTATTACGATATTTTCAGGATTATTCCCCAACAACGGGCTGTATCTTTGTCCACGTTCCCGTACTAACCCCCGAAAATCTAGCCACAATTTTGACTGACTTTCGCCTAATTATTTCCCGAATCGCCCTTTGGTCAAACCTTCAGCACCAAAGCCGAAGACGAGACGCAACGACTGCGGCTTAGAGACAAAGGCAATATTGATTCCTTCTGCTTTAATGGAGTTTTTTTAGGTTGGGTTTCGACTTCGCTCAACCCAACCGACTAACCCCTGCACAGCGCAGCGGAAATACTTGAACAGCTTTGTAGATAGGACGCAATGTAGAGACGCGCCATGGCGTGTCTGGGAAGCTGGGGAAGATGTTAGCTGTTCAGTCATTTCTATTTGCACTAGACGAAAAAGCAGATACCCTAACAGGAATGTCGATCCAAGGTATTCTTGCCTAAAATGGGAAAAATAAGTTTCCTACAGGAATGGCACCATGGTGGAACCGGGGACAGCGTTGAGTAGTGTCGGTACTTTAATCGTTAAAAACTTAGAACTCAAGCAGATTTGGTTGAAACTACAGCAGGAAAAGCTGGAAGAGTACGTTAGTGATTTTTTCAAAGACTGCATCCCAGAGGGGGTAGTGTTAGCCTCACCGAATGTCCTCAAAAACGCCTTACTTGAAGTCTTAGCTAAATTCTTGACAATAATCGAAGATGAACTATTTGAATGTGACTTAAGCGGCGCAGAAATCCGCGACACCTATCAAGTCGCAATTGAGCAGTTTATCCGAGATGACGACGTGAAACCGCTATTGGGAAAAGCCTTTGAGAAAAATTGTCGCGTCATCGACGCCAATCAATTAAGAAGCATTTGGGTACAGCGCTATTCGCCCGATATGCCAACTGGGTTTAACTGGGATGGGATTGCCAAGCAATATGTTAAAGATGTGAGACGCATTGTTAGGAATTCGCCAGAGTTAGAGGAACTGTTAGAATTAGAGATTCAGGAATCCATAGAAGAAAAGGTTCGAGAAATTGCCGGAGTTTCTCCCGATTTTAATTTAACCAAATATCAAGAAGGCTTACGGGAACGCTACAGCAACTTAAACCTATCCAGTTTAGACACAACAGGCTGCGCCTATAATGAACTGAAACTCTGGCAAGTCTTCATTCCGCAAAATGTGCGACAAGTTCATCAGATAGTCCCCCAAGTCTATGAACTCCCCAAGGAACATCAACGGCGACTGCGAGAGAGTAATCAACTTGATACAGAGATATCCATCGAAGAGTTAACCGACTATAAACAGGTTTATTCTCAACAGCCGATTTGTTCTAAGCTGTCATGCATTTAAATTGGGTATTAGTAGCGAGCAAGATGCTCGCACTACAAGGCTTTCGCCGTTATTGATATTAAGGTTTAAATGCCGAACAGCTTATCAGAGAAATTATTCAAGATAACGATAACTATAGCAATCCTATTTAGGTTGTGGCAATTTTTCAAAATGAAACCCTTGCTATACATGGGTTTCGAGCATTTCGCTTGTTGCATCCTATTTAGGATTGCTATATCCCTATCTGGTGATTCTGGGTGATCCGGGTTCAGGTAAGTCTACCTTGTTGCAATATTTGGCATTAGCTTGGGCAAATTCTGCACCCAATGACGCCAGTTTACAGCCGATTCCGCTGCTGATTGAATTACGCACCTATATGCGGAATCGCGATGTGGGACAATGTAAGAATTTCCTGGAATTTTTCCATGATAGCAGTGGGATTGTCTGTCATCTGAATCAGCATCAATTGGTGGAACAGTTAAAAGCCGGAAATGCTTTAGTCATGTTTGATGGCTTGGATGAAGTATTTGATCCGGGGAAACGAGAGGATGTAATTACTGATATTCATCGCTTCACCAATGACTATCCTGATGTGCGGGTAATTGTCACCTCTCGCGTGATTGGCTATAAACCGCAGCGGTTACGAGATGCCCAGTTTTATCACTTCATGTTGCAAGATTTAGAGGTGGATCAGATTCAGGAGTTTATTAGCCGTTGGCATGATTTAACCTTTACCGATAAAGCAGACAAACAGCGGAAGCGAGAACGACTGCAACGGGCAATTGATACCTCAAAAGCGATTCGCGAACTGGCTGGAAATCCCTTATTGCTAACCATGATGGCAATATTAAATCGCAATCAGGAATTACCCAGAGATAGACCGGAATTATACAACCAAGCCTCGCGGGTATTGCTGCATCAATGGGATGTAGAACGGGCGTTAATAGAACATCAGCAGTTAGAGATTCAAACGATTGATTATAAAGATAAACAGGCGATGTTGCGTCGGGTAGCTGATCAGATGCAAGCAGCAGAGAAAGGGTTGGCAGGTAATCTGATTGCAGCGGATGAGTTAGAGGGAATTTTGACGGATTATCTGAAAACTCTCGATATTAATAATCCCAGGGCGGTGGCTAGGGTGATGATTAAGCAACTGCGGGAACGGAATTTTGTCTTATGTTTCATGGGGGCGGATTATTATGCCTTTGTACATCGGACATTTTTGGAATATTTCTGCGCCTGGGAGTATGTTTGGCAGTTTGAGAAGGAACGAACGATTTCTCTGGAGGAGTTGAAAACCGAGGTTTTTGGCAAGCATTGGCAGGATGAGTTTTGGCATGAAGTGTTACGGCTGATTGTGGGGATGATTGAACCAAAGTTAGCTGGGGAGATTATAGATTATTTGAGGAATCAGTCGGGGGAAGCGGAACAGTTTATTAATGTGTTTCTAGCGGCGGATTGCCTGTCTGAGGTGAGGAATCGTTCGGTAATTGCATCGACAGCGACTCAATTACTGAACCAGATTAAGGGGTTAATTCAGGATGACTTACCTTACTATTACGAACCTGATGAAGAGGAATCCAAGTTAGTTCGGGAAATTCGCACCCAAGCGGTTGCGGCAATTGCGACAACCTGGCATGATTCTCCAGATACCTTACCTATCCTCAAACAAAAAGCCCAATCTGATGACGATGGGAATGTGCGACGTGCAGCGGTGCAAGAATTAGCCAAAGGCTGGAAAGATGACCCAGATACCTTACCTTGGCTCAAACAAAAAGCTCAATCTGATGACCATTGGAATGTGCGAGGTGCAGCGGTGCAAGAAATAGCCAGAGGCTGGAAAGATGACCCAGATACCTTACCTTGGCTCAAACAAAAAGCCCAATCTGATGACAATTGGGTTGTGCGAGGTGCAGCAGTGCAAGAAATAGCCAGAGGCTGGAAAGATGACCCAGATACCTTACCTATTCTCAAACAAAAAGCCCAATCTGATGACAATTGGGCTGTGCGACGTGCAGCGGTGCAAGAAATAGCAAAAGGCTGGAAAGATGACCCAGATACCTTACCTATTCTCAAACAAAAAGCCCAATCTGATGACGATGGGGATGTGCGACGTGCAGCGGTGCAAGAATTAGCCAAAGGCTGGAAAGATGACCCAGATACCTTACCTTGGCTCAAACAAAAAGCTCAATCTGATGACGATGGGAATGTGCGACGTGCAGCGGTGCAAGAAATAGCAAAAGGCTGGAAAGATGACCCAGATACCTTACCTTGGCTCAAACAAAAAGCTCAATCTGATGACGATGGGGATGTGCGACGTGCAGCGGTGCAAGAATTAGCCAAAGGCTGGAAAGATGACCCAGATACCTTACCTTGGCTCAAAGAAAAAGCTCAATCTGATGACAATTGGGCTGTGCGACGTGCAGCAGTGCGAGAAATAGCCAAAGGCTGGAAAGATGACCCAGATACCTTACCTTGGCTCAAACAAAAAGCTCAATCTGATGACGATGGGGATGTGCGACGTGCAGCGGTGGAAGAAATAGCCAAAGGCTGGAAAGATGACCCAGATACCTTACCTTGGCTCAAACAAAAAGCCCAATCTGATGACGATGGGAATGTGCGACGTGCAGCGGTGGAAGAATTAGCCAAAGGCTGGAAAGATGACCCAGATACCTTACCTATCCTCAAACAAAAAGCCCAATCTGATGACGATGGGAATGTGCGACGTGCAGCGGTGGAAGAATTAGCCAAAGGCTGGAAAGATGACCCAGATACTTTACCTATGCTCAAACAAAAAGCCCAATCTGATGACGATTGGATTGTGCGAAGTGCAGCGGTGGAAGCATTAGCCAAAGGCTGGAAAGATGACCCAGACACCTTGCCTTGGCTCAAACAAACAGCCCAATCTGATGACGATTCTGATGTGCGACGTGCAGCGGTACAAGAATTAGCCAAAGGTTGGAAAGATGAGCCATGGCTATTTGAATTATTACGCGATCGCGCTCTCAATGATCCCTTTGTGCGAGAGAAAGATTGGCAAGATAATCCTCGGCAATTAGCACTTGAAATCATTATCAAACAATATCCCGATAATCCCCATACTCTACCCTTGCTGCGCGACAGAGCCGAAAATGATTCTGATAAAAAAGTTAGGGATTTTGCTCAGAATAAATTGGCATAATTAGAAAATTAAAAGATTTAGATGTGCTATGATATTAGCCATAAATTATATTTACATAATCCAATCTAAACAACGTTAGGGTTAAGTGAAATGGCACTGACTTTAGAGTTTGTAGTCAGCGCTTTAGCGCTTCTGGTACTAAAGTGCCTACTACGAACTTAAATCAGCGACATTCGTGTTAAATGTGTAGGGGCGGGTTTCACAACTATCTTTTTGGTTGCACCCAGATGTGACTAAACCCGCCCCGACTCAGATGTTTAGACTTCCCATGAAAACCAAGGGCGACCCGATCAAATTGAATAGATACAGTTGTCAATTTATGCAAGCGGGTCGCCCCTACAGGAGAATCTTATTAGAGAGGCAAATTTTGATACAATTTAATCAATATCCCTCAACGACAACACAACAACTTATGACTAAGTAAATTCTACTTAGGTTTTAAGACTATGACACTCGCCAAAGAAGAAATTATTTATCCCTCTAGTGATGGTAAACCCATAGCAGACAGCACCCTTCAATATCAATGGATTACCAAAATCCAAGGCGGCTGTGATGCTTTATTTAAAGATGACCCGAATGTCTTTGTAGCCGGAGATTTACTTTGGTATCCAGTTGAAGGCAATAACACCATCTCCCAAGCGCCCGATGTTATGGTTGTGTTTGGCGTACCAAAAGGCGATCGCCGTTCCTACCTACAATGGCGCGAAAATAATATCCCGCCGCAGGTTGTCTTTGAAATCCGTTCCTATCACGACAGCCAGACCAAAATGGATAAAAAACTGGCATTTTATAACCGTTATGGTGTCGAAGAATATTACCTCTATGATCCAGACAATAAAAACTTGAGAGGGTGGCAAAGAATAGAGGGACTATTAGAAGTCATTGAACCCATGTCCGGCTGGGTCAGTCCTCGCTTAACGGTGCGGTTTGAATTAACAGAAACAGGGTTAGAATTATATCGACCAGATGGGCAACGGTTTTTGTCCTATTTGGAATTAGAACAACAGCGAGAACAAGAAGCGCAACGCGCTGAACGGTTAGCGGCAAAATTGCGGGAGTTGAATATTGATCCAGATAGTCTTTAAGGCAATTTAGAGGTTCGTAGTTGCGCTTTAGCGCTATAAACGTTCGCATCACTTACGACAAAAGTTATTGTGCGTTACGCTACCCTTTGAGAACGCTACGCGAACGCTAACTTCCAGCCCTCACCCCCAGCCCCTCTCCCAAGCTTGGGAGAGGGGAGTAAGAGGGGAGCAAGAGAGTCCGGTTCCCCTTCTCCCCTGGGTGGGAGAAGGGGTTAGGGGATGAGGGGGAAATGATAAAAACGTGCGGGTACACAACCCAAAACCGGGCGCACGTCGGTGCGCCCCTACGATAAAATAATGATTCAATTTCGCCGATATAACATCCCCGGTAACTGCGACACTAACCCCTCTAATTCCAACTGCAACAAAACACCGGAAACCTCCGCCACTGTCATCCCGGTTTCCTGAACAATTACATCCAAGGGTGTCGGTTCAATCCCTAAAACTTGAAACACCTTTGCCAACTCTGGCGCTAACTCTGGTGTCGCTTTAACCGATTCTGGCTCAAATAAAGATAACTGTTTCCCGCTATCCAATTCCGGTATTGCCCCCAACATATCTAATAAATGCCCTTCACTCAAAATCACACTTGCTCCCCGATTCAATAATCCCAAACATCCCACCGCATTGGGATTATCTAAGGAACCCGGTAACGCATACACATCCCGACAAAACTCATTGGCTTGATACGCCGTAATCAACGCCCCTGATTTCGTTGGCGCTTCCATGACTAAAACCGCCCGACTCAACCCGGCAATAATGCGATTGCGTTGGGGAAAGTGGGGACGATTGGGCTTGGTTCCAGCCGGATATTCACTTAATACTAATCCCCGGTCTAAAATCGTCTCGTACAAGAGTTTATTTCTAGGCGGATAAATCACATCAATTCCTGTGCCAAAAACCGCTACCGTTCTCCCCCCCGCCTCTAAACATCCCTTGTGGGCTTCGGTATCAATCCCGGCTGCCATTCCAGATACGATAGTAAAGCCCTTTTTTGCTAGCGCTGCACTAATTTTCCGTGTCCAACGCTTGCCATAATCCGTCGGTTCACGAGTTCCGACAATCGCAACCATGGGTTTCATCCCCTGATTTTCCTGCTGATCCACCTGTCCGCGATAGTACAATACGGGCGGCGGACTGGGAATTTCTAACAATAAGCGGGGATAATCCGGATCAGCAGGTGTCCAGAAATAGGGATTTTTGCTACAGTGTTGTTCCAGAAACTGTTGGGGATTGAGATGCGATCGCGTCTTCTCCACAGCCTGAACTAATTGCCGCCCAAACCCTTCCACTTGACCCAACTCCCTCGCTGGAGACGCCCAAGCCTCTGCTAATGTGTCAAAATGCTGCTGTAGGCGTCGCAGTAACACCGGTCCCACACGCGGGACTTGTGACCAAGCTAACCAATAAGCGCGATCGTCTGCCAACAGATTATCCTCCCTATCAGTGTTAAGAGTTGCCTCTCCCCACCACAATACTTATTCAACAGCCTCTAATTAGAACTCAATTAAGAATTAATTGCATTAACAGGTACAATAATCATCTGTCTACTCCAGTGCAGCATCGTAACCCTGAGTGAACCCCTGGCAATAGCAACGGGTCACTGATCAAGGGTCGCGGCTCACTGGGACTCAACCTAAATCACAAAAAGACTGGTTCACTAATGAAAATTACTAGACGTAGTATAATTGGACTCTGCTCTGGACTCGCCCTGTTAGTCGTTGCAAGCTGTTCAAGTCCCAACGAACCCGCCGATACAGCAAGTACAGATGGCGCGGCTGAAAACACAGCCGATGCAGGAGAAATTAACCTTTACTCCGCCCGTCATTATGACACCGATGATGCCCTCTACAACAACTTCACCGAAGAAACGGGGATCGAAGTGAACCTGATTGAAGGAGACGCCGATGAGTTGATTGAACGCATCAAGAGTGAAGGCGAAAACAGTCCAGCCGATGTATTAATTACCGTTGACGTGGGACGCCTGTGGCGGGCGCAAGAGGAAGGATTGTTGCAACCCGTTTCCTCAGAAACCTTAGAAGCAGCCGTTCCCGCCAATCTCCGTGATCCCCAAGGAGAATGGTTTGGGTTATCCAAACGGGCGCGAATCATTGTCTATAACAAAGAGAACGTTCAGCCAGAGGAACTCTCCACTTATGAAGCCTTAGCCGAACCCGAATGGAAAGGACGAGTGTGCATCCGCAGTTCCGAAAATATCTACAACCAATCCTTAGTCGCCTCTAAAATCGAAGGCAAAGGAGAACAAGAGACAGAAACCTGGGTCAAAGGCTTAGTCGATAACTTTGCCCGTCCTCCCGAAGGCAATGATACCGCGCAAATTAAAGCCGTAGCTGCTGGTCAATGTGATGTCGCGATCGTTAACCATTATTATGTAGCCCGTCTCAAAAAATCCGATGCGGCGGAAGATCAAGAGGTAGCGGAACAAGTGGGCGTGTTCTTTCCCAATCAAAGCGCCGATGGGACTCATGTCAACATCAGTGGTGGCGGTGTGGTTACCAATGCGCCGAACCAAGAGAATGCGGTCAAATTTTTAGAGTACCTGGTGACGCCAGAAGCCCAGGAAATCTTTGCCAATCAAGCCAATGAGTATCCTGTGGTGACGGATATGGAACCCAATCCTGTTGTGGCTGACTTTGGCGACTTTAAGGAATCAGAATTAGATGTCGTCAGTTATGGGGAAAAGAACCCAGAAGCGGTTAAGCTAATGGATCGGGCAGGTTGGAAATAATCCTAATCCTTTAATCCCAGTGGGGGAAGATGAGAAAGTTGTAAGTGTGTAGGGGCGGGTTTCACGATTATCGTTTTTTGCCCGCCCTGAAGTGACTAAACCCGCCCTCATCTTCTCTCAATGGGTGATTGTTCACTGGATTGATAAATATGAGCCGCTTTCAGCATATGATAGGTAATCAACAATTGAGTTAAGGCTAAGGGATAACTCTGGAGTGTTTCCCCTGTGGTTCCCGTAACCTTACCAATATTGGGATCACCTTCTAATGTGCAGTATTTACCCAAGTAAGGAATTTCACTACATAAAATCCGCTCTAATTCCCGTACCTGTTCCTCTGTCGCATGACCGTCAACTTCCAGGACATCCACAGGCTTACCCATATCTCGGTCTAATTCCAGACGAATGGCTGTACTTAGATGGGATTTGCTGGGACTCAGGAGTCGGGTAAAATCTGGATGAGGAATCGTCGGTCTGAGGACTAATCGCACATTCAGCATTAAATCCCTCTGTTCGTCAGATAATTCGTCAGGAGGATAGAAACTGATGACAATATCTGACCACTTACGCTGGGGGCGGATAAATTCCTCCGAATCCGGTTCCCGTTTTCTCAACTGTTCGAGTACCTGTTCATCCGTATACCCTCGCTTGCGCGTATCCCGCTTAACTTTCCACTCACTCCGCAGCGATTCTGGGGGTGCTAAAAATGCCTTGACATCAAAGCACTCACGCGCCAAACGAGTGGAATACCCGAGTAATCCTTCAACAATCACAAATCGTCGGGGTTGAATGTACTCCGGTGGTTCAAAGGTACCCGTGTTGTGGTTGTAAATGGGTTTGAGAATCGATTGTCCCGTTCGCAGCAAACCCAGATGCTGCTGCATGATATCTAGATAGTTACAGTCAGGATGGAGGGCTGAAATCGCTTTTTGCGCCCGTTGCTGGCGATCATAGCGGTGGTAATCATCGGTACAGAGGATGGTGACTTCATCTTCGCCCAAGATTTGAGCAATTCCTCGTGTTAGCGTTGTTTTACCAGCAGCGCTATCACCGACAATACCGAGGATAATAGGGCGATGAGTCATAGGTCTTCGATGATTATAAAATTAGGGAACTCCTGATTCGTATAATTCTAGGTGGGAAGGGGATATTTGTCATCCAGCCATCTGACTAGCGATATCATCCGTCTTTGCCGCCATGATAAAGTCGTTTTTGTGTAAGCTGGAGATGGCGTGAGTCCACCAGGTTACAGTGACTTTACCATACTCGGTTAAAATAGCGGGGTGATGTCCTTGTTCCTCGGCAATTTCACCCACACGGTTGGTAAAGGCGATCGCTGTTTTGAAATCGGGAAATTCATAAGACCGTTCTAAGTGGGCTTCCCCTTCTGGCTGAATTAGGTTCCAGTCGGGAATTTCCGGTTTCAGTTTGGCGATCTCCTCTTGGCTAACGGGGGATGAATTCTTGGTGCAAGCTTCGCATTTTTGTTGGTTTAATTGAGCCATCGTGATTATCCTGGTAACTGCAATCACTTTCACATACCGCTTCTAAAAACCTAGACAAACCTACCCATAAGTAATTCTGTCTTGGTATAAGTCCACGGTGTAACTTTTGGTCGATAACCCAACTTGTCAGAGCATCTATCTGAGGAGGAATGCCGCGCTTCGTGCCGACTACGAACCTAGCTTAGGAAAAATTTAGAAAGGGGGGGGTGACACCCCTAATACCAAAAATGATATAGTGTGATAGATAGATGCACCCTGATAATTGGGAGAGTCCTTTGAGTGGCTCTCTTTTTTATTGGTTATTGGTCGTCAGGAACCCCACAGCTATAGGTTCCGGGGACACCGAATTGCCCACACCTGACAGTACCCGATCATGGGAGCGATCGCTATCGCGAGGGAGTTGTACATCTTTTGAGTTTAAAATTTTAGGCAGGACTATACAAAAAGCTATTAATATGCAAACTCTGGGAAAGGCAGCGCTCTGGGTGTTATCCGTCTTGTTTATCCTGATCGGGTTACTGTTTTTTACGACAAACGTTTCTGCTGCATTAATGGCACTCCTGATAGGTGTTGTCTTGCTCCCTCCGATGGTTGGATTCATTGATCACCCAGCGTTCAAAATAGTTCGTTGGGGAATTGCAGGAATGGCTTTTGGCTTGTTTGTCACTTTCATGCGATCGCTCTCCCCCAACACCCCAGTTATATACAAGCGGTGGAATTACTGTCCTTCCAGCATTTTATAATAAACTACCCAGACCTGCTAAGAGCTGAGGTCTGGGTTTTTAGTAGCCCGCTCAGTCATCGAACAAGCTAAGACTTCGGCGTGAGCGCTCAGTCGAACGCTGAACATACTTAATAGTTCGGCTTAGCTTGCACGATAACC
>NZ_JAVJNP010000197.1:0-5212 GCF_040217205.1 Coleofasciculus sp. A1-SPW-01
GCATTTAAATTGGGTATTAGTAGCGAGCAAGATGCTTGATGTAGCGAGCAAGATGCAAAGCCTGCGGCATGGCTTCGCTTAACGCACTACGGCAAGGATTGCGCCATTATTGATATTAAGGTTTAAATGCCGAACAGCTTAACGCACTATTGTTTAAGATTTGGGTGGTGATGAGTGTCGTAACAATTCAGTTTATCAAAACTTACTTTGGAGTCAGGGATGCGAGGGTTTATGGCGCTAAAGCGCAACTACAAACAATCATCTAGGATTTTTTAGCAATAAGTAGTATAGGTTTCCATTCCCGCCAATGACGCCAGCGCGATCGCCTGCCAAAACTCCTGTCCCCATAAAGATATCCACTCGTCCGGGTCCTTTGATCGCACTCCCGGTATCTTGATCCAGAACATAGCGACTCACCCAACGAGATTCAAGTTGCCCTTGAGCATTAGGATAGGGGATGCGAGTTTGAATTAATGCTAATGCGCCGGGAGGCATTAAGGATTTATCTGTGGCAATGGATCGTTCGGCTGTTACAGGTACACTTAGGCTTCCAGTAGCTGGTGCGCCATTGGTTTCCCGGAAGAAGACAAAACTTTGATTCCGAGGTAAATATTGATCCAGTTCACTGGGATATTGACGGAAATAATCCATTAACACGGGTAAGGTTAACCCTTCCAGAGGCAATTTGCCATCTTTGACTAATTCTCGCCCCACACTGGTATAGGGGTAATCTGTTTTCCCCGCATAGCCAACCGTCATCACACTCCCATCGGGCAATTGCAGGCGGGCAGAACCCTGAACATGAATCAAAAATGCCTGGAGGCGATCGCGCAACCAGACGAGTTCTAACCCATTCAGGGGACTATTTTCACCAAACCCATCCACGCCTTCTAAATCAGCGCGAGTTGGGTGAGGGGTTTTCCAGGTATTAAAGTTTGTCGGTAAACGGTACAGGGGATAGCGATACTCGGCGCTAGGGGTACGACTCGCTGCATAAATGGGTTCAAAGTACCCCGTAAACAAAACCGTTCCCTGATCATCATGTCCCACCGACTGATAAATCTCAAACTCGCGATTTACCGCCGCTTGCAGTTCCTCTGGGGAACTGGAGGTGAGCAGAAGTTGACGAAATCGCACCAGGGAACGGCGTACTCGTTCCAGAGTGATCCCTGGGATGGGATAGTTTTGGTAAGTCGCCCCTGCAGTCGGCGTCGCTAAATAGCGTAGGCTATGGTCAATAGACTTAAGTAAAGCTTGGCGATCGCCTGGTTGTTCAGGAGTCCCCCAGAGTTGCTCATCGAAGCCGAGGGAGTCCAGTGTCACCTCTTCAGTATCAGGGTTTATTGGCTCTAGAGGTACATCGGGAACAGCCAAACTGCTGCCACCAAACAACAGTATTCCTAAACTTAGAGATAGACTCGTCAGTTGTTTTCTCATGCTGGTCAAAACTGTGACGTCGGATTATCAATCATTAGCCATTGGATTTTGTACCAATGACCAATGACAAAGACTTCATTCTAAAATCGCTCGACGCTACCCCCGAAGATGGGTTCCACCCGAATCGCTAAAACGCTGGAGGGGCGCACCACCATATATTCGCCCTGAATATTTTTAATCGGGACGTTGATAAAGTCCTTAGACTCAGATTTGGGTACGAGTTCACCACTGTACCATTTCTGAAACTCTTGAATCGTGGTAAAACGCACCTCTTCCCGGTGACCGCCAGCCATAAGAATGTGAACGGCAAACTCATCTGGAGTTCTAGGCATAAAATTTTCTCCTCAATCCATCCCAATTATTATCTGTGACCATGAGGGATAAATCACGTCCATAAATTAAACCGTTGCAGTAATGTTTCTAGTACCACAGGTAAGGTCTTTTGTAAATCCTCAGGGCGGCGAAATAAGAGCTGCTGATGCTGGGGAACCTCAAAGGGAAACTGTCCCGGTAAATCGGGGCGTTCCATCTGTACCAGTAAAATTTGTTCTCGGCGCTTGCTGGTGAGGGCGTAACCGATTTCGACACAGACTTGGGGATTGGGGATCATTAGAGGGGTCTGTTCTCGGTCTAATTTCGCGATCGCGGTACCATCGGCGACAAACAGCAAACTCTTACGGATGTGACGCATCTGGGTACTACTGAGGCGCATCGGTTCACCCGCAGGGCGACGAGACTGTTCTAGGGTTAGAGGAATACGCGATCGCTGATTAAAGCTTTCTAGGGTGTCATTGAGGCTATCTCGTAGGGCTTCACTGGCACGAGAGCATTCAGTTTGATGACTCAAAAAGATAATCGGATCGAGTTGCGCCATCACCTCTTGCTTGGTGAAGTAAATCTCGTGGGAGATCAAATCAATATTAGAAATGGCGTAGCCACCGCTCCCTTCGATGTAAAACTCCACCGTTTCCCCATCCAGGTAGCGTCCAAACCATTCCGATTGTTTGACATCCTGACTATCGTCTAAGAAGTCCGCCCTTAACCCTGATTTGAGCAAGCTGTTTTTGCTCAACCGCAAATCGTGAGGGCGTTTCTCCAGTTCTCTAATCGGTTCGTAGTCCTGGAGATACCAGGCTTTCAGAGCAATGATTGCCATGCTGTGTGATCAAGGATTCCGCAGCTAACGTTAAAATTCCCAGTCTTGGAATTTTAGCAGTAAGCGGAAATATCTTCACCACATTCATCTGCCAAATAGCACAACGCCCGGAAGCGTAACCCCACGACTTCCTCATAAAAGGGATTCAGCTTACACAAGGGGGGAATGTGAAACAGGGTATGTCCAAAGAGGTTAATATCGCGCTCGAAGGGACATTGGGCGGGGATCAGATGACAGATCAAGTGTGCCAGTTGGGGATTATGGACTTCAATCCCATCAATCCACCGTTTAATGGGTTTGAGTAAATCGAACCGTTTTTTCGGTTGGGGAGGTTGGGTTGGGGTTGAGGACGGCTGTTTTGGCTCTATCCAAAACCATTTCGTAAGAATTGGGTTCTTCGTTGTAAAATCAGATACACTCATAAATCTGTTCCTGTACTATCAACAAACCAACTAAACCACTTGTTATCCACCTACAACTACTCTGGCATTTACACCGGATGAATGTCCGTAAAGGTTTAGTGAAGTTTCAGCGTGAATTTTGCACGTTCTGTAAACTTCTTCACGAGCAAAAGAAGCGTGGATTCAAGCTGTTTCGGTTCTGTTGGTGATCCCCCAGATATTAAGAAAACTGGGTTATATAGGCTGCTCTAATCAAGGAGCAGCGCATCTTAAAAGTAGGATTTATACAGCGTGACTGGATTGTCAGTCAATAGACTAAGACAATTGATAAAAAAGCTGATAATTGTTGCTTTGTCCCCATTATTAAAGCTAGAGTGCTGATTTTCATGTTGCCAGAGGCTGAACTTGGGGGCATCAGTAATCTAACTGAAGTTCAGTTCACTTGCAGTAGCAGTGTCCGTGACAGCACTTATAAGGATAACTCATTAAGGTGATTAAGTTAACTGATATATGAGGAAGCGATCGCAAAATCTTCGGGATGGCTCTGGTTGCGGCGATTCATCGGTAGTCAGTCATCTGTGATCGGCAAAGGAATGCGATCGCCCCAGCGACTTTTTGCATAAATCTGAAATCGAGAGGCAATAAGCACGATGGCTACACAGACTACAATACTTTAGATCGCCGAAATCTTTGATCTTACGTAGGGTGGGCATTGCCCACCAGCCTTAATTCAATTGATCAACCCTGAAATTCACTACAGATATTACCTCTCTGGCGGGACTTACAAATCTGAACTTGCTCATCCAGGTATCTCAATTCCTTCGGATAGCTTTCCTAACGCATAGCCAATTTGTCCCGTCAATCCGTCCGATATCTGCAGATTTTGAGACTATGCCGAAACCGTGGTATTTTGACTATCAATAGCCAGTACGATAAAAATTATGTGAATTAATAAAGTCAACAATCAATAATGTTCTGTAACAGCTTGATCGATGCAAGCTTTTAACTTTTCATGAAGCACATAAATATAAGGTTCTTGGAAAAGAAAATTATGATATCCAGGAACTTCGTAAACATCTAGTCCTCCACCTGCAATTTTTTCTAGTTGTGCCGATTGTCTCAACCATAACTCACTACACAAAAACAAGGTTATTTTACCCGAATAAACTTGAGGAATATAATTCCAATGGGCATTATAAAAAGCATCTATTAGTTTACGGTTTTTTGCCTGATTCTGCAGATCTAAACTCAGGAAATTTGATTGTGATTTAAGTTTTATTTGCCAATATATTTCGATTATTTTTTTTACTTTTAAGTTAACATTTGCTTTGATTTTTTTAAGCAAATAGTCAAACCCAAATTTACGGAAATTATACCAATAGAAATACAATCCTAACTGACGGGGTTGCCAAATCGTGTCAATAAACGCGAGTAATGCGACTTTCTGCCCTTGTGCCGAGAGTTGTTGTGCCATTTCAAAGGCTATAGTGGAATCCGCACAGTAGGCGGCGATTAGATAAGGTCCTTGAGGCTGGATTTGACGCATATCGCGAACAAATTGCTTGGCAATATCTTGAATGCGTAGAGACGATAATTTTTGCTCATCTATATCCTCAAGTCCGAAAATACTCAATCCGTAAATGGGTTGTTCATTCCCAAAATAAGTGCTGAGTTTTCTCGCCGCACTAGGCGAATTTGCAAAAAACAAGGGGGGCTTTAATCCATGGGGTTGAATTGGAACTATAGAGGATTTGGCACTTATATCTTTTTGAGAACGTAAAGAATTTGCAATTTCCTCAATAGTCGCCAGTTGAAACAGAGTAACCAAGGGAATATCTGTGCCAATTATTTTTTTAATTTGATTAACAAGCTGCACCGCCAGTAAGGAATGTCCGCCTAGCTCAAAGAAGTTGTCCCGAATGCTAATTGGCTGAACCCCTAAAACATTTTGCCAAATTTGAGTCAGCTTTATTTCTACGTCGTCTCTGGGAGACACAAACGTTTCCGTTAATTCTAGTCTGGTTTGCTCCGGTTTAGGTAAAGCACGACGGTCAACTTTGCCATTGGGAGTGAGGGGAAAAGCATCCAACTGGACAAAAGCTGATGGCACCATATAATCCGGGAGCTTTGTCTTGAGGAATGAGCGTAATTCAGCGGTAATTGATTGTTCGGAATTAGAGACACAATAGGCAACTAGACGTTTATTCCCCGGTTGGTC
>NZ_JAVJNP010000206.1:0-7118 GCF_040217205.1 Coleofasciculus sp. A1-SPW-01
CACATTGACAACTATGAAACAGGTAACAACACGAGTATCAAATAGAGAATATGAACACCTCGCCAAGTTTTGTCAAGTAACGGAAAGAACTCAATCCGATGTTATTCGTGAGTTGATACGCAGGTTGTCAATCTCAGGGGTGTTGAACCCCATCGATTGACCGCCTATCCATCTCACGCCAATTTGAGTACAAATATGGCGTGAGGCTTCCGGCGTTCAGCTAAGGACGAATGACGAATGACGTAGCTTGCTTCTCGCGATAGCGAGTATGACGAATGACATAAGACATTTGCTGTCAACGCAAAGAAAGACTACAGAGAGTAGCCGAGTGTCCGCATAACCTGGTAAATCTGTACTCAACCCTATTTGGGGTTTAGCTGTAAATTTATAAGATTGCGATGACGACTAACGCGAAATACGTCCTAGCCCTTGACCTCGGTACCACGGGGAACCGAGCCATTCTATTTGACAAGCAAGGTGCGATCGCGGGACAAGTTTATCAGGAATTCACCCAACACTACCCCCAACCCGGTTGGTTGGAACATGATCCCCAGGAAATTTGGCGGGATACTCGTGACTGTATGCAGCAAGTCTTAAAGGATAAGGGGGTTTCGGCTTCGGAAATTGCGGCGATTGGTTTAACCGTACAGCGTGAAACCTGTTTACTCTGGGATAAAACCACAGGGGAACCCTTGCATAATGCGATCGTTTGGCAGGATCGACGCACCGCCGCCCGATGTCGGGAGTTAAGCCAACAGGGGCATGATGCGGATATTCAACAACGTACAGGATTAGTCCTGGATGCTTATTTCTCAGCCACGAAGTTAGAATGGCTGCTGAATTGGGTGCGTCAGGAAAAACCGGATACGAATTTCGATAATGTCTTAGCAGGCACCATTGATACCTGGATTCTCTGGAATCTCACCGGGGGCAAAGTCCACGTTACCGATCACAGTAATGCCAGCCGCACCATGCTGATGAATCTCGCTAATCAGGATTGGGATCACAGCCTCTTGGATTTATTTGGCATTCCGGCTCAGATTTTGCCCCAAATTCAACCCAGTATGGGACTGTTTGGTAAAACTGAATCCAGTTTGTTAGGGGAAGAAATTCCAATTATGGCGATTTTCGGGGATCAACAAGCGGCACTGTTTGCCCACGGTTGCGATCGCCCGGGTATGCTCAAATGTACGTATGGTACAGGCTGCTTCTTAATTTCCTATACGGGCAAAGAAGTGACGCGATCGGGCAATCGACTCCTTTCCACTGTCGCCTGGACAAAAGCGGCAAATGGCAGTGGCACTGATGTAGCTTTTGCCCTAGAAGGGGCGATGTTCACCACCGGGGCTTGTATTCAGTGGCTACGAGATGGTTTACAACTGATTGAGTCGGCTGCCGAAACTGAACCCCTAGCGCGTCAAGTCGAAGATACCAATGGCATCTATTTTGTGCCCGCCCTCAGTGGTTTGGGTGCCCCCCACTGGGATATGAGTGCCAGAGGTGCATTTCTCGGTATTACAGGCGGTGTCAAGCGGGAACATATGGTACGGGCGGTATTGGAATCAATCGCTTATCAAGTTCGAGAAGTCGTTGATGCCATGAACAAAGATGGCGACACCCCCATCGAACTCCTGAAAGTAGACGGTGGTGCGTCTCAGAATGACTTCTTAATGCAGTTTCAAGCCGATGTCCTTAACATCCCAGTAGAACGCCCCGCCGTTCTTGATGCGACAGCGCAAGGTGCGGCATTTGGTGCAGGTTTAGCCGTTGGTTTTTGGGATGATTACCATAAGCTCGTTAACCAAACCTCCATCGAACGGACATTTGAACCAGGAGATGGCACAAAAGTTGCCCAGGATAATTTTATCAGTTGGCAGAAAGCCGTTGAACGCGCCAAGAATTGGGTGAAGTGACATCTTCCCACAGCGGAATTTCTGATTCACCTTACTTAGGCTTCCCCGCCCTCACAGTCGGCGGGGTGGTTCATGTCTAAGTACAAATCATCGAACTTAATTATAAATATAACTAATGCTGATTAATCAGGGGTTTAATCCGTCAATAGCTCTAATCAAAAATCCAGTAAACCCTTGTCAACACCGTCATTGACTGGGATAATCATGCCGCACATATCTGGACACTAACGGCTTGATAGACCTATAAGAATAACTGATTTAATATTCAATTAACACTTTCATTCCTAATCCTGTTTAAACTTTTTAACTTTTTTTCGTAGTATCAGAAGTGAAGCAGAAAAAGTTGCTCCCACCAGCTTAGGCTAGTTGGGTCAGTATACTACAGCACAATTGATTCTGCTGCTTCAGACTAATAGAGAGGAACACAAATGGCAAGTTACAAAGTTACCTTAAAGAACGAAGCTGAAGGCTTGGATACAACTATTGAAGTACCTGATGACGAGTACATTCTCGATGTGGCGGAAGAACAGGGTATTGATTTGCCCTATTCTTGCCGTGCTGGTGCTTGTTCGACCTGCGCTGGTAAACTCGTCAATGGTGAAATTGATCAGTCTGACCAGTCTTTCTTAGATGATGATCAGATTGAAGCTGGATATATTTTGACCTGTGTAGCTTATCCTAAATCTGACTGCACCATCGTCACTCACCAAGAAGAAGAACTGTACTAATTCTGTCAATATTGTTCAGGCGTTAACTCAATCGCCTAATCCATCAATAAGCCTGCTAACTATGTTAGTAGGGAAAGCAGGAACACAAAAAAACGGTGTTCCTGCTTAAAGTATATATAGCGTTTTCATTTGCGATGTGGAACTCACGATAGTAGACAAAGGGAATAGGGAACAGGGAACAGGTGTTTTTTTTGTGATGAGAAACTAGCATTGGATTCCATAAATGATTTGAAATTGCTCTAGAAGAAGACACCGCTTTCCCCTCCATGACGTGAGGATAAAAACCGTATTATTTTCGCTGCCAGCCAGACTCAGGTCAAGCTGTAGAAAGACTAAAACATCTCCAAACAGCCACCTATGAACCATCAACAATGAACAATTATTTACCCTCCCAGTTGTAACTGTGTTTCTGTTCTGGGATGAGGTATTGCTTGAGGAATTGGTAACTCCAGGCTTCTCGGTGATTTCTTCTTAAGTTGCTGAAGTTGTTTTCGACTCGCTTTATCTTTGTTAATAAAACGGTTATTGAGAGTTTGAATCTCCTGTAATTCACTGTCGGCGGACTTAAATAACCACTTATCATCCGAGTCAAACTCAAACATCGAGGTTAAGTGACATTGAGTAGGATGACTATATCGCATACATCCACTATCAGAAGAGTTGGCATCGCAAAAAGGGCATTGAATTTGGGAACACGTATTCATAGTAGGCTGTGACATAGGTGAATTTTTCTTCAACCTCAACAGGCACGGAAATCAAGACATTTCATCCTTACCTTAACATTTCTAGACTCATTAAGTGAGGCTTAGGTTCCGATGTCCTCAAGTCTGCTGCCATAGACTTACCCTAGGGGGGATAGCCGTAAATTACTTATTATATAAAGATTTTATGAACATCCCCCCGGTGGGGGTATGGCTATAAGGGCTTGTAATCTCTTGCCTTCATGGAAGATTCACAGAATTTTACCGTTATTTTTACTCATACTTTAAATAAATTTTTACAGTTAATTATTCTTCTGAACAATTAAATTAAAATACCTCAATTATTCTCTCAAGCTATTAAATTAATTGGGAAAACTTGATATCTACTTAAAAGCCTTAATCATTTTCTTTTGTGGCTATAAACTCTAAAAAAGTAACAGGCGCTACCGAATACTCCCCATTATAACTCTTACTTTTAACAAAGGTTGGCTGAATAAAGGTGAGGAAGATGGCAAAATTCGGGAAGCAGTCAATTGATCCTCCTCATTGAGGGGTTAAAAAGTTATGAGAACACTGTTCCCTGTTCTCTTCCCTCACCACAATACTGATTCAGCAACCCCTAAGCTAAAAAACTGGATAAACTAGGTACATCTACCCAACTGTTCTCTTGATGCGATTGATGGGTTAAATCCATTAATAATTGGGAATAGACGCCTTCCGCTAGCGAAGGACTTTGATGTTTATCCGCATCAATACTTTGTACCCACTGATCCACAACCCGAATAAAGGGTGCTAAACGTCCATCCGGGTAAACTTGGGGAAATGCTAGTCGTTTGGGAATATCTACTTCTGACAGCGATTCTCCAGCCGGGGCTGCCCAAAGCTGAAATCCATGGACATAATCATTTTGGTTGGAACTGCCCAAAACTAACGTTCCGCGATCGCCATAGACTTCGACAAAATGCCCCCGCCCATTATAAGTAACGGAACTGATGCAAAGTTGGCAAGGTGTACCATCGGCTAATTCCAGCATCAGCAGACAGGTATCATCGGCGTCCACGGGTTTCAGTTTTCCCCCTTGACTGGGATCAGGACGTTCTGGAATTGCCGTACTCATTTGGGCGCACAACCGACGCACCGAACCAAACAACCAATTAATGTAATCAAAAGCGTGAGACCCCACAGCGCCTAATGCACCTCCGCCCTTTTCCTTTTGGGCGTACCAGTTCCAAGCCCGTTGCGCGTTGGCACGACTGGAGACTAACCAGTCAATTTTAATCAGACGCTTCTGACCAACATAGCCGGATTCTAAATGTTCTGCCAAGAGTTGCCATGGGGGAACAAAGCGAAATTCAAAATCTGGCATCGCCACTACCCCTTGCTGCTTGGCGAGGTGATAGAGATCTCGCGTTTCGGTAGCTGAGAGGGTCATTGGTTTTTCCAATAACAGATGTTTTCCGGCTTGCAACACCTGCTGCGCCATGTCGTAGTGGAGAAAGGGTGGGGTAGAAATACTCACCGCTTGCACATCTGGCATCGCTAGTATATCCTCCAGGCGATCGCTCGCTTGGGGAATATTATGAGATTCAGCTACCGCATTGGCTTTATCCAGGTGCGGATTATAAACCGCTACCACCTGTGTGCGGGGGTGAATCTGAAAACCTGGGATATGAATTTTCTGTCCAAATCCGGTACCGATTACAGCAACTCCAATTTGATTTGTCATTTGTTGTTCGTCATTCGTCATTCGTCATTCGTCATTATTACGAGTTCCTTGGGTTTTCAACCCAGGCAATCACGTCTTTGCCTAAGCACGTACCATTAAGTTGATCAATCTCGCGGATACCTGTGGGACTGGTCACGTTCACCTCGGTGAGATAGCCACCAATCACATCGATTCCCACAAAATATAAACCATCTTGTTGCAACTGTGGCTTGAGCAACGCACAAATTTTTTGCTCTTGCGATGTAATTTCTGTCGCTGCCACTCGACCCCCAACTGCCATGTTGCCGCGAAATTCGCTGCCTGTAGGAATGCGATTGACTGCCCCAATCGGGTCACCATTGAGGAGGATGATCCGCTTATCTCCCTCTTTAGCCGCCGGAAGATAAGTTTGCACCATGACGGGTTCATATCCCCATTTAGTGCTAATTTCGACTAGGGAATTAAAGTTGCGATCGCCTGCTTCTAGAAACAAAATCCCTTCCCCAGCTTTACCGCCCAAGGGTTTAAGTACGGCTGCTCCTTGTTTCTCGACGAATTTCTGGATGGTCAACTTATCCTGGCTAACAATGGTTTCCGGAATTACTTCCTTAAACTGTAGGGCATACATTTTCTCATTTGCCCGTCGCAAACCTGTCGGCGTATTGATGACTTGAGTCTTTTTGGGATTAATGTAGTCCAGAATATAGGTCGCGTAGAGGTAGGGAATAGTCACGGGGGGGTCAGTCCGCATAAACACAGCATCCATATCCTCTAACGGCAGGGAGACAGTATCCGAGATAGCGTACCAGCGTTCACTGACCACCCAACGCCCCTCAACGAGTTCGGCTGGGGTTAGCTGGACTTTCTCCAGATTTGCCCACGCTTGATTATTGACAACTGTTAGCTTTTGAGCTTGAGTAATCCAAACGTCATGACCTAAGGCTTGGGCAGCTTCCATGAGTGCCACACTCGTATCATGACTGGGATTAAGCTTTGAGAGCGGGTCAATGATAAACGCAAATTTCACGCTGGAATCCTACCTCGGTGATTAATAATCAAGTTGCGGCTAATAGTACCATTTTGAGGTTTGTAGGGGCGGGTTTAGGAACTTTCGTTTCACTATTGACGATAACGTTAGTTCAAAACCCGCCCCCAGCTCCCCCAGCTTCCCCAGCTCCCCCAGCTTCCCCAGCTCCCCCAGCTCCCCCAGCTCCCGGAACTCCCCTATCAATGACTTGCCCCTGCTCCGTCTTGCAGTAAGGTATCTAGTTCACCTTGTAGTTCTAACCCATACAGGTCGTCGCAACCCCCAATATGGTGGTCATTGATAAAAATTTGTGGCAGAGAACGGCGTCCATTTGCCCGTTGTGCCATTTGCTCTCGCGCCTGTTCATCACCATCGATACAATATTCGGTAAAGTTAATGCCCTTTTCATTGAGCAACCCTTTAGCCCGCATACAATAGGGACAACGGCTCCAGGTATAAATTTCGACCTTGGGTTCCATTCTCTTTTCTCAACGTCAGCAACATTTCTTAAATTTTAGCTTTCTTCGCCAGAACGTCTGCACAAAGTCATTAAATCATTCAAGCTCAACTTGAGCTAAAACGTGATCAAAATCACATATTGGTGTTGCCTCAAATGCCTAACCAGTTTAGCTAAACTTGTTAGGCTGTGGAAAACAGTAGGTATAAACTAGAGGTAAAGCATCTCAGACCTGATGCTAATCCGTGAGGAGCTAGCATCAGATATAGTAGCTAGACCCCTTAACCCAAAAAGAAACTGGATCGCTCCCGTGCAACTACCTCCCTCAGACCACTACTGCTGAATAGCCTTGAATGTTCACCAACCTTGCCCTAAAAGGGACAAGGATTGACCAAGCCAGTTTGGACAACGTAAGAGGTGAATAGCTTTTTGAGCCTAGTCCTGGCACAGACTTCCGAATACTTCCCTAGTTCGGACTATCTCTAAGCCTAATTGGTTAGGCGTTGGGTAATGCCAAGACATCTTGGACTAGGTGAGCGAAGGGACTTATTACAGGTTTTGCTGGTTCCTGGGATTATATCCATTTA
>NZ_JAVJNP010000210.1:0-41255 GCF_040217205.1 Coleofasciculus sp. A1-SPW-01
GATCCCCCTTCCGTCCCCCTATTTGATCCCCCTCCCGTCCCCCTTAAAAAGGGGGAAGCCAGCGGATGCTTCGCTTTTTGTTCCATGGGGGAAACCAGATGTTGCTTCGCTTTTTGTTCCATGGGGGAAGCCAGAGGATGCTTCGCTTTTTTTGCACGGAAGAGGGAGTCGAAAAGCCCCTCCACATAAAAAATATATTCCGCTTCCCTCCCCTCGTAGGGGAGGGCTAGGGAGAGGTTAAACCAAGGTATTGCAGATTTTTCTTAACTTGACACCAATGCAAGCCTTGCATCCCTACATAAAATAAACTATTCTCCGCATCGATATATAATCTCTAAACGGAGAATAGTTTATTAATATATTTTTGACTAAATATCAAAGATGGTGTATGTCTACCTTTATCTCAAGGTTTAATGGTGGAGGCTAATTTCCGTTGCATCGGAGGTAGATGATAATTATTAGATACCTCAGAAGCCTTAACATCTGATAAGACAGTCATTGGATGAGCTGGCGACAGATGAGAGGGTGGCATTTGCTTCATTTCTTGGACTTTCAGCAAAATTAAGTACTCATAAAACGCTTGTAAGGTACACCAAGCCATTCCTGCTTTGCCATCCAGACAACCACCCAGGAAGAAATACATATAAATCCACCGTAACAGGGGTCTCAAAGGTAAACGTAGGGATAAATCTTTGAGCGCTCGACGCCGTTCAACTTCTGATCGACCAAAGAATAAGTTCCACCAATTGACATTTCCCTGTTCTAACTGACGGACTGTCTCAGCCGCTTCATCGGTGGAGTAGCGATTGTGCTTCTCTATCCAACGACTTAAGCCTTTACTACAGGTATAGTGGGGATAGGTTTCTTGCAGAAAACTGGTTGATCCATTACAAACTTCCCGTTCTGTGTGACCGTAGTCTGTGAACCAAACCTTTCCTTTTTGGAAAAGACGCATTTGGTAACGGGGGTACTGGGTGCTGTGGCGAATCCATTTCCCCATAAACATTACTCGTTCTGCTACATAATAGCCAACCGCATCTGGGCGTTTTATTGCCGCTAAACACTCTTGAAACAGTTGAGGAGTCATTCGCTCATCTGCTTCTAAGATATAAATCCATTGGTACTTTGTGGGAATCGCTTCTAGCATCCAGGTTCGTTGCTTGCCATGACTCTCAAATTGATGTTGCACAACACGAACAGGGTAGCGGGAGGCAATTTCTACAGTACGGTCTGTGCTGTAGGAATCTACCACTATGACATCATCCGATAGCTGGGCTGACTCAATGCAAGCCGCAATATCTATTTCCTCGTTGTGGGTCAGAATGTAGATGGAAAACATAAGTTAAAAAGTGAGTGAACGATTAAATGAGTGCCAGGTTCCTTTATATAGACTAGTCATGCTACCTTGGAAATCAAAATTTATAGTGTAGAGGCAGGTGTAAGCCGTTTAGGACAGCCTCAAACTGATAACTTCTCAATAAAACTAGCCCTTAGTCACAAATGAAAAGCCTGCCCTGAGCCTCGTCGAAGGATCAAAAGAATTTTTTTACACTACGTATATTTTGATAGGTTTTCTATCGCTGTGTCTAGGTCTATCCCAAATCTTTGTCCAATCTTTACATTGGCTTACTCAGTCTAACATTTCAGCCAAGTCGCTTCCGCATGATGCCTTAGCGTTGTATCGGCAATCGGAGAAGCAACCTCAGAACAGTGAGGTAAGTAGTCGGACAAAAGAAAACAGCACCGTACTACCGATCCTTTTAGGTCGGTGAGGATGTCAACTTGGCTTGATGGCATACAATAGAAAGGCTGTGCAAAATTTGCTAACTGACAACCATGGCTGTACCCAAGAAGAAAACCTCAAAGTCAAAACGAGACAAACGTAGAGCTAACTGGAGACGCAAGGCATCATTGGAAGCGGAGAAAGCCCTCTCTCTGGGTAAGGCAGTTTTGAGTGGACGTTCGACGTTTGTCTATCCGACTGAAGAAGAAGAGGAAGAAGAAGCCTAGTATAGGGTGGCAGGAGTTTGTGAACACCTCCGTTCAGGGAGGGGAGATGGGGGAGTAGAGACGTATCAGGCTACGTCTCTACACTCTCTTTTCAGGATGGTTATTTTTATAGTTGAACTATGATCGGAAAATTTTTCCACAAACCAGAACCAGAACAGAGCGATCGCGTTCCTCCGGGTCAATACCTGACTAAGGGCTTCCCGGTTCTAACTTATGGTGAGACTCCCGACGTTAACATTGATGACTGGGAATTTCGGGTTTGGGGTTTGGCTACACCCAAGACCTGGCGTTGGTCAGATATGATGGCAATGCCTCAACATGATTTCACCAAGGATTTCCATTGTGTGACCCGTTGGTCAAAACTGGATGTGCAATGGACGGGGATCAGGGTAACTGACTTTATGAGTCAGGTGGAACTCGACCCTAAAGCCACCCATGTTATGCAACATTGCTATGGCGGCTATACCACTAATCTGACACTGGACGAGTTTGTGCGTGAGGATAACTTGTTTGCCCATACTCTGCTTGGCGAACCCTTACCCCCAGAACATGGCGGTCCGATGCGCTTAGTGGTTCCCCACCTTTACGCTTGGAAAAGTGCTAAATGGATTAATGGCTTAGAGTTTCTTGACCACGAGGAATCAGGGTTCTGGGAACGTAATGGTTACCACCGCCGAGGTGAACCTTGGGCAGAAGAACGGTATAGTTTCTAGTACAAGAAGGCAGAAATAACGCCAACAGCTAATATCTCCCCCCGCTTCCCCTGCTCCCTCTGCTCCCCCTGCTTCATCGTATCTACGAAGCTGCTCAAGTATTTTTGCCGAGCTGCAATAGCCACATAGGTCTTTAGAATTTCAATTGAATCATAGCAGTTAATGATCAAAAAATAAATTTCAGCACCGCTTCAGCCAAATTTCAGGATAAAAAGACTGAAACTTAACGCACCATCTATGAAAGTTTTTATCGATTAATACCGCTACCTTACAGCAGTTTACAAACCTTTATTATAACGGGTGCAACTTATCAAATATTAACAGGCAAAAGTTAAATCACATAACTCTGGACAAGTTTACAATACATCGGTACTATAAATAAGCAAAGGAAAGACTATTAATGTTAGGGGTAGACTGAGAATATGGCTAGCACTCATACAGGTATCGAGTGGACAGACCGAACATGGAACCCCACAACTGGTTGCAACAAAGTTAGTCCAGGTTGTACCCATTGTTATGCTGAAGCACTGACCAAACGGTTTCATCAGAATTTCCCCAATGGATTTGATTTAACCCTGCATCGGGAACGCATAAAAGAACCCTTGCGTTGGCGCAAGCCAAGTCGCATTTTTGTCAACTCTATGAGTGATCTTTTTCACGAAGACGTGCCTATCGGATTTCTCAAAGACGTGTTTGATGTGATGGGTCAAACTCCGCAGCATATCTATCAAATTTTGACCAAACGACATGAACATTTAGTTGAATTAGCGTCTCAGTTAGAATGGCATAACAATATTTGGATGGGGGTATCGGTTGAAAATCAGGACTATGTTCATCGGGTTGATTCCCTGCGACAAGTTCCAGCCAATGTGCGTTTTCTCTCTTGTGAACCACTTCTCGGTGATTTACATCTTAATTTAACGGATATTCATTGGGTTATTGTGGGTGGCGAATCGGGAAATAGATATCGTCCGATGAAGTTAGAGTGGGCGCAAAGTATTCGTGATCAATGTCAGAGGTTTGATGTCGCATTTTTCTTTAAACAATGGGGAGGTAGAACTCCAAAAGCTGGAGGAAGAGAACTGGATGGGAAGATTTGGGATGAGATGCCATTAGCTTGGAAACAACACCAACAACAACGGAGAGAAGATAGTAGAATAGCTCATTCTCAGATTACTACTATTGCCTCAATACTGTTCGCAGCGAACTCTAAATTTAATTTTTTCTTCCCAGGCTAAGAGACGTGACGGTGTAACGTCTCTACAACCTCTGCGCCTCTATATTTCTTATAGTATAGCCTTACCAAGGCAGGTTAGGACATTCTTACAGTTCCCTCTTACCTGTTATCAGGTCATTACTAGGATTAACTGATGTCCTAACGTGTCTGCGTAGTGCTATAATTTCCCGTCTAAGCTGTAATGCATTTAATTTGGGTATTAGTAGCGAGCAAGATGCTCGCACTACAAGGATTGCGCCAATGCTACTCTAATAGCTAGTATCTACAGATGAAATAAGCTTATTCGGCTAAACTCATCTTGAGGGGGATGCTCTACCAATAGTAAGACTGAGTAGAGATTACCTATGCATTATAAGATCTGGGCATTTTTCTGTACAGAAGAAAATTATCCCTATTGGCAGGAGCAAATTCAACAGTCTCAGGAAGTTAATCGGATAACCTGGGAAAAAATTAGTGATTTTTTACGTGCCATAGAGCCACATAACCCGTTGAGTCATCAATTGTTACAAGCTCATAACCTTGAGCAGTTTATCCAAATTGCTAGAGATAATGGCTATCAGTTGACTCAAGAAGAACTTGCCTGGTTTGTTGTGACTCAAAAACAAATCTGGGATTTTTTATATCTCGCGCAAGAAACTCCCTCTCTGAAGCAACAGTTACTAACAACTCGGAATCCAGATGAGTTTATCAACATTGCTGTCGCTAAGGGGTATTACTTTTCTCAAAAAGAGTTGGCTTGGCTATTGATAGATATAAAGTCATCGTCAAGTTTAGTGGGTATCAACAATAGCACAGGGGATACTTTTATCTTTCCAAAAATTGATGGTATCGAAATGTGGTATTGGCTCGAACTAGCGGAAAAGTGGGGATTAGTACCACCCTTTAGTAATCTGAGCCAACCTGGGAATGGATTATTTGGAGATGAAAAAGATCCGTTCTTCTTGAAGCAGTGCTTTTTACCCAGAGGCTATTTCAACCAACGCCAACTAATACACTCCTTATAATCATCTCACTCTGATGGGTCAGGTGGTTAATGGCAGAGAACTAACGATTAACCCTGACCCATTTTAGCGGCTTGTTGAATCGTCTCCAGGGTTAATACACCAATAATTTTTCCTTTATCCATGACAGGTAATCTCTGAGTTCCTGTCTGTAATAGGAGGGATAAAGCTTGACGCAAATTCTCGTGAGGCGCGATCGCACGATTATCCTGATACTGATAATCTGGAGAAACTGGCTGCATTGCCGTCTCCACGCCCTGTAAACTTAACTGACGCAACATATCATCGGCACCCATTAACTCCCGGACAAAATCATTAGCCGGGTGCGTCAAAATATTTAACGGCGTATCAAATTGGACAATTTCACCCTTTTGCAAAATCATAATCTTGTCCCCCAGACGCAGCGCTTCCTCCACATCATGGGAGACAAACAGAATCGTTTTATGCAATTGACGCTGAATTCGTAAGATTTCGTCTTGCAAAGATTGGCGGGTAATCGCGTCAATGGCACCAAAAGGTTCATCCATTAACATTAACTTCGGATCACCAGCCAACGCCCGCGCCACGCCAACACGCTGTTGCTGTCCTCCGGATAGCTGTGCCGGGTAACGATTCCGGTAAACTTGAGGGGGTAGTTCGACCAGCGTCAATAACTCATCAATGCGAGACTGGTATTTTGAGCGTGACCATCCCAGAAGCTTGGGAACAACGGCAATATTTTCCGCCACCGTCTGATGAGGAAATAAGCCAGACTGTTGAATCACGTAGCCAATTTGCTGACGCAGCGTCGTGACTTTCATTTTGCGGATATTAACCCCATCCAGATAAATCGCACCGGATGTGGGTTCATACAATCGATTGACCATCTTGAGAACGGTAGTTTTACCACATCCCGATGGACCTAAAATGACGACCAGTTGACCCGCTTCAATGTCGCAGGTTACACCATTTACCGCCGGTTGGGGCGTCCCGGGAAATTGGAGATGAACTTGATCAAAACGAATAGCACTCACTGATTTGGCTGATTGTTGCTAAGGTTGGCGAATTCTATTGTGGGATTGGAGTGACCAATGACAGATAAAAGGGTAATATTTCCTGACAAATGACAAATGACCAATGACAAATGACCAATGCTGACATTTTAATTCTTTCCAATGGTCCGGGTGAAGTCACCACCTGGGTACGTCCTGTAGTCAAAGCATTGCGCCAGCAGCTAGGATGCGATCGCGCTGTCTTCCGAATCTCGGTGATTCTGTCTCCTTGTCCCAATGCTACAGGCAAAGAAGCCCAGATTGTTCAATCCTACCCCGAAGTAGACCGAGTGCAAGGGGCAGAGCATTTCTTTCCCTTTTTGCTCTGGGGGAAAACTGCCGGAAATTGGGACTGGCGCGATCGCGGCGTGGTGGTATTCTTAGGCGGCGATCAGTTTTTTCCTGTCGTTATTGGTTCTCGCTTCAAATATCGTACTGTTGTTTATGCCGAATGGGATGCCCGTTGGCATCGCTGGATTGATCGGTTCGGGGTGATGAAACCCGATATTATCGCCAAAGCCCCGAAAAACTATCGCCACAAGTTAACGGTAGTGGGAGATTTAATGGCAGATGTGGCGAGAGGGAGTAAGGGAGCAGAGGAGCTGGGGGAGCTGGGGGAGCAGGGGAAGCAGGGGAAGCAGGGGAAGCAGGGGAAGCAGGGGAAGCAGGGGAAGCAGAGGGAGTTAACTCAAAACCCTGTCCTCGAAGGAAGTGAAGGAGAAGAGAAGGATCAAAACCAGGTTCCCTTCGAGCGAAGCGAAGGGTCAACACTTAACACTTCTCCAATTGAATGGATTGGTTTACTTCCAGGGTCAAAACCTGCCAAATTGATTCAGGGAGTACCATTAGGGTTAGCTATTGCTGAACACATTCACAAAGTTAGACCTCAAACCCGTTTTTTGATTCCTGTTGCACCAACCTTAGATTTACCCACGCTAGCCCGTTTTGCTGATCCCTACGAAAATCCCCTGATTCAGAAATTAGGATGGGGGGCGGCGAGATTGGTGATGCTAGATGGGGGAGATGAGGGCGAGTTTAGCAATATCCGGGTGACAGACAACGATAGTAGTGAAACCCACCCCTACAGTCAAAATCAGGTTTCCTTGAGCGAAGTCTCTACATTATTCAGGGCGGGTTTTGAACCCAAGTTATCATCACCCACGAAACAAAATTCCCTAAACCTACCCCTACACTCAAGACTCCAAATGGCGAGTGGTGTAACGGTAGAACTGACAACTGAATTCCCTGCCCACGAGATTTTATCCCAATGCTGTCTGTGCTTAACCACAGTGGGAGCGAATACGGCGGAATTAGGTTCCCTCGGTGTACCAATGATCGTTTTATTACCCACCCAGCAACTGGATGCGATGCGGGCTTGGGATGGATTACCCGGATTGTTAGCGCGGTTACCGGGAGTAGGAACAAGCTTTGCCAAACTGACTAATTGGCTGATTCTGCAACAAAAACGCCTATTTGCGTGGCCCAATATTTGGGCAAAAGCGGAAATTGTGCCAGAAGTCGTGGGTCAACTGAAACCTCAGGATGTGGCACAATTGGTACTTGAGTATTTAGAGCATCCCCAAAAACTAGAAGACATGCGATCGCGCTTACGGGCAGTCCGGGGTGAATCAGGTGCCGCCCAAAAGTTAGCGCAATTGGTGCAAGAGGAACTCACTAATCCCCAACCACCAATGACAAATGACAAATAACTATTTTGGAGTTAACGTGTCAAGCATAACCCTAGTAGTGATATCATCCTCCTACAGGGTAATCACATCACCGAGCGACGTTGCCCATCGTCTTCTGCTATTGGGAGTCCATATTGTATTGGAGCTTTTTGCTATCGTGAACGCGACTGAAACCCCAACCCTACCAGCGCTGCAAACTGAAGTGTCTCGCCTTCGGGAAGAGTTACATCTGAGAGATCAGCTCGTGCAGCAACTCTCTCAAGAGCTATTTCGCTTGGTTAAAGGCAATGCGAACTTTAAACCGCCAGCCGAGGTTTCTGAGCGTCATCAAGCCCAAATGCGAGTCTTGCGCGAACAGTTGCAAGATGTGGAGCAGCAAGTTAGATTTTACCAAGAGCAGATTACGACTCGCGATCAAGAAATTTATCAGTTGCGCCAGTCTGTGCAAGAATTAACTGACCGTTCTCGCATGTTAGAGCAGGTGGTTCAGGAGCTACCCCAAATTTATCGCCAGAAGTTCGCTGAACGCATGGCACCGGTGAGAGAGAAGGTGAGTCGGTTACAACGAGAGAATCGCCAACTTCATGCTGAGTTGCAAAGTGTCAGCTATCGGCTAGCGGTCAGGAATCGCAATATCACTCATGTTGACCTACCCAGTTTTGGGCGTCCGACGAATAGCCCAATTCCTACCTTTGGTAGCGTTTAGAAAGCTGTTCAGCATTTGGATTGGGTACTAGTAGCGAGCAAGATTTGGGTACTAGTAGCGAGCAAGATGCTCACACTACAAGGATGAGAGCCATTGTTGATATGCATCATAGCGGATCAGCATGGCTTTCCTATCGTAAGACAGATGTATTGAACCTACTATCTTCGTTGAAATAAAGTCAGGCAAGGCTTTTGGGCTAAACAGCAACCCAATTTCAACCAGTCGTCAGAGAATTAGCCTCTAAGCGTTATTAGCTGGCTATCTTGCCTGTTTCTATATTTATGCCTACCCATACGGCAGATCCAGAAATTCAACAAGACCCCATTCGCTTCAAAAATCTCCGGGGGAAAGCCGAAGCCCAGTTGGTTGAGAAGGGTATGCGCCCAGCCGATGCCCAAGAACTGCTCAACAGCGCTAAAGAGTTAGATCGGGGTGAGTTTTGGCGTCATCAGAATCATGGACTTGCCCTGTTCGCCGCCCCAAATTTCTTTCGCTATTACCGTCTACCCCTTGATTTTGAGGAGTTAGTCGTGGTTAGTGACCAATTTCACCTCAAGCCACTAATGCCACTGTTGACGGGTGATGGACGGTTCTATCTCTTGGCACTGAGTCAAAACCAAGTGCGACTCTTAGAAGGAACACGCGATCGCATTCGGGAAATTCAGCCTGAGAATATTGACAATCTACCCGAAAGTCTGATGAGTGTACTTCAGTATGAGGATACGGAGAATCAGACTCAATTTATGTCCTCTGAAACCTATTCCCCTGGTGGATTACCCGGTTCAGATCCGGGAACTATGCATGGACGAGGTGTGGATGAAGATCAAGAAAATCAGATCATCCGTTTTTTCAGCCAAGTGAATCAAGGGATACAAGAGTTTCTACCAGATGAGACTGTACCGCTAGTGCTAGCGGGTGTAGAGTATCTCCTGCCGATTTATAAACGAGTGAATTCCTACCCCCATCTTCTGGACGAAGGCATTACAGGTAATCCCGAACTCTCGAAACCAGAGGATCTGCATACTCAAGCTTGGGCAATCGTGCAGCCGAAATTTCAACAAGCAGAGAAAGACGCAATTGACCGCAGAGCGAGAATTTTCTGGAAATAATCAGGAACAAGCCTCTGATGCCCTGAAAGAAGTAGTGCAGGCGGCTTATAATCAACGCATTGATTCGTTGTTTGTCGCCTTAGACCATCAGCAGTGGGGTAACTTTGACACACAGAGCAACACGGTGCAGCTACATGAGCAACACCAGGCTGGTGACCAAGATTTATTGGATTTAGCAGCCGTTTATACGGTTTTGAATGGTGGAACAGTTTTTGCTGTAGAATCCGAGCGAGTACCCGCTCAATCACCGATCGCGGCAGTTTTCCGCTATTAAGTTGCTCCTTTAGTTAGCGATAGTGATGAATCATCCGGCAACAATAAGAAGTAAATTTGCTTGAAGGATTGATTGCAAGTACCCTATTGATGTTACGATTCCCATCAGTGCCGTGGGTCACACGGGAATCGCCAAGACGCCATGCGTCTGATTGTGTGTGAGGAAGTTCGATAAAGGGATAGTTTGTCCGTGATAGACGCAAAATTAACTTCTGGGCGGTCGTTTAATTTAACGGGTTCCAGCCTCTTGACGTTACTAGCCGTTGGTTTGAGTCTGGGATCATTGATTCTAGATGGGTTGGGGGAACGCTTCCTGTTCGCCGGAGTCTCGATGACTTTGCCCCTGTTGATTTGTGCTGTGGTGACGGCAGCACTGGGGTATTGGGTTGTCCCCTTTCTGCAAACGTTGAAAATGGGGCAGATTGTCCGGGAAGATGGACCCCAAACTCATTTACAAAAAGCTGGAACCCCTACCATGGGTGGGGTGTTTTTTGTCCCGGTGGCAGTAATGGTTGCTCTAGTTTGGTCGGGATTGGCACTGGTAGGGCAAGAGTTTGTTAATGTCCTGGTTGTATCCGTTGTGACCCTGGCTTATGGGATGATTGGCTGGTTGGATGATTGGCAAATTATCCGCCGCCGTTCTAATAAGGGCATTTCCCCTCGCCTGAAATTGGCACTACAGATCAGCGTGGGGTTGGTATTTTGTATTTGGCTGGCAGCAAGTCAACCGATTAGTATTACCGCGATCGCACTCCCGTTTGGGATAGTCTTACCCTTAGGATTACTGTTCTGGCCCCTGGCGCTGTTTGTTTTGGCGGCGGAAAGTAATGCCACGAATCTGACTGATGGGGTAGATGGATTGGCTGGGGGAACCTGTGCGATCGCGCTTTTGGCATTGGCTGCAATTGTTGCCCCAACGTCACCGGGTTTAATGGTGTTCTGTGCCTGTCTCAGTGGCAGTTGTCTAGGATTTGTCGTGCATAATCGCCACCCTGCTGCTGTGTTTATGGGAGATACGGGTTCCCTGGCTTTAGGTGGCGCTCTCGCGGCAGTAGGATTATTGAGTCAGAACCTCTGGTGTTTATTTGTTCTCAGTGGCATTTTCTGTTGGGAATCGATCTCGGTGATTGCCCAAGTTGCTTATTACAAAGCCACCAAAGATGAGGCTGGAGTCGGCAAACGGCTGTTTAAAATGTCACCGTTTCATAACCATTTAGAATTAAGCGGTTGGTCAGAAACCCAAATTGTGGGAGCGTTTTATTTGACAGGTGGGCTGTTAGCGTTGGTTTGTTTAGGATTGCAGTCCGGTTTTTGAGCGATCGCTCAGTCAATCTGTAACCAGGCTTTTAATCAGGACGGGTTTTGTTGTTCAGTTATCGGTGAGCTAGGGCGGGTTTTGTTGTTCAGTTATTTCAGCAATAGCTGAGTGTAGTTCCTAAACCCGCCCCTACAATTGTGGCTAAACCCGCCCCGACAATGAAACTCTCTTTTTTACCGAAAATTAGAAGCTCCCTAGGAGACAAAAATCATGGGATTGCTTCTAAAATAACCTTATATAATAGCCCGATATATTGGTCAAAATCAAGTATTTAAACACTGAGTCCTGGGTTGTACTTAAGACCAAGGATTGCCAGCCTAGAAGGGGCACAGATGCCTTAACAGAGTAACAGACGGCAAACACAACTGATTCGTTACGGTTCGCCCCAAACCTTTACCCCTTAGAGTTTCCTACATTAGACACAGCGAAAGAAATCAGCACGAAGTTAACGGTTGATGATTGGCAATTGGGAGAGCGACTGGAACGAGCAATCACCCGATCGAACCGTCCCATCTCAGGTTCGGGAACCCCCCCTTCATGAGACAGGCTAACCGCGTTCAGTATAGAGATTGGTAGCCGAAGCAATGATATTGAAGCTCCCAAACGCTGCTGATTGAACCGGATTACGGCTTAACAGTCACGCTCCCCAACATCACCAGTATTTGTAGTTAAGCGAACTTGGAACACTCTTATGGCAAAAGTAGTTGGAATTGATTTAGGTACGACAAACTCCTGCGTAGCCGTCATGGAAGGGGGTAAACCTACCGTGATTGCTAACGCCGAAGGCGGACGTACAACCCCTTCAGTTGTGGCGTATGCCAAAAATGGCGATCGCCTCGTGGGTCAAATCGCCAAACGTCAGGCGGTGATGAACCCGGAAAATACGTTCTACTCGGTCAAACGCTTCATTGGGCGTAGACATGGCGAAGTCACCAATGAAGCTACCGAAGTCTCTTATAAAGTCCTCAAAGTTGGCGATAACGTCAAACTTGATTGTCCCTCTCAAGGTAAACAATTTGCGCCTGAAGAGATTGCGGCTCAAGTGCTACGGAAGCTCGTCGATGACGCCAGTAAGTACCTGGGTGAAACCGTGACTCAAGCCGTGATTACGGTTCCGGCGTACTTCAACGACTCCCAGCGTCAAGCCACGAAAGACGCCGGTAAGATTGCTGGGGTTGAGGTGTTGCGGATTATTAACGAACCCACAGCGGCTTCTCTGGCGTATGGTTTAGACAAGAAGAGCAACGAAACAATTTTAGTCTTTGACCTTGGTGGTGGAACCTTTGACGTATCCATCCTGGAAGTCGGTGATGGTGTGTTTGAAGTATTATCAACTTCTGGTGACACTCACCTCGGTGGTGACGACTTCGATAAGAAAATTGTTGATTACCTCGCCGCTGAATTCCAGAAATCTGAAGGGATTGATTTACGCAAAGACAAGCAAGCCCTGCAACGGTTAACGGAAGCAGCGGAGAAAGCCAAGATTGAACTCTCCAGCGTTACCCAAGCGGAAATCAACCTACCCTTTATCACCGCTACCCAGGATGGTCCGAAGCACCTGGATACAACCTTGACTCGGGCGAAGTTTGAAGAACTCTGTGCCGACTTAATTGATCGGTGTCGCATCCCGGTTGAGAATTCAGTACGCGATGCCAAAATTGATAAGAGTGCGATCGATGAGATTGTCTTAGTCGGGGGTTCGACCCGGATTCCGGCGGTACAAGAGGTAGTCAAGCGGGTATTGGGTAAAGAACCCAACCAAACCGTGAACCCGGATGAAGTGGTTGCAATTGGTGCAGCGATTCAAGCGGGTGTCTTAGCGGGTGAAGTTAAAGATATTCTGCTGCTTGATGTTACCCCTCTCTCCTTGGGTGTGGAAACCTTGGGCGGTGTGATGACCAAGATTATCCCCCGCAACACCACCATTCCTACCAAGAAGTCAGAAACTTTCTCCACGGCTGTGGATGGTCAAACTAACGTCGAAATCCACGTTCTCCAAGGTGAACGGGAAATGTCTGGCGATAACAAGAGTCTGGGTACATTCCGTCTGGATGGGATTCCCCCTGCACCACGCGGCGTTCCCCAAATTGAAGTTACCTTTGATATCGACGCCAATGGTATCCTGAACGTTACTGCGAAGGATAAAGGTACGGGTAAAGAGCAATCGATTAGCATTACAGGCGCATCTACCCTACCCAGTGAAGACGTTGATCGCATGGTTCAGGAAGCTGAAGCCAATGCAGCGGCGGACAAAGAGCGGCGTGAGAAAATCGATCGCAAGAACCAAGCCGATTCTTTGACGTATCAAGCTGAGAAGCAGATTAATGAGTTGGGTGATAAAGTCTCAGCAGAAGATAAGACGAAGGTTGAAGGCTTGATTAAGGATCTGCGAGATGCAGTGTCTCAGGAAGATGATGAGAAGATTAAGACGCTGACCACAGAATTGCAACAAGCACTCTACAGCATTAGTGCTAACTTGTATCAACAAGCGGGTGGTCCAGAACCCGGTGCGGCTCCTGGTGGTGCGGGTAGTCCAGAACCCGGTGCGGCTCCCGGTGGTGAATCCGGTGGTGGTGATGATGTCATCGACGCTGAATTCTCGGAAACGAAATAGCAGGTTAGGATTAGGGGTTAGCCAGAGGCTAGCCTCTATTTCTAATCATCAAAAGCGACGCTCCTTGTTCAAAAGGCGTCGCTTTTTATTATGTAGGTTTGGCTTGCTTTGTGTTTTACAGCGCTTTTCATGTTTATGGAATACAAAATTGTATCGGCTTGCTTTTCAGCGCAATCATCGTCTGTAGTCTATTAACTTGAAAACTGCTGTAACGCTCTTATGTCACTTTCGGAAGAACGAAGCCTGAAACCCTTACAGTCAGGGAGTTTGGCAACTTACCCCTATGTCATGAATTTCTATCAGTTTCTAAATGCCCAAATGCTTTGCAGCCATGGCTTTCAGCAATCAGATTTAACATTTCGTTTCCCAGAGTGACAATAGAGCGGTAAGCTCTTGTCCAAAGCTCTACCTGCTGCAACAGTGGCAATAGCATGTGAAAAAAGCCACAATGACAGATGTAACCTTCTTGACCACAGAAATGGTATCAGAGCTTGAAAATCTATTTGCAGCCGATCAAAACCAAGCCGTTGAACTAGCTGCACAGGAAATCTTCCAAACCCTGATTCAGAAAAATCAGTATGTGGGTGAGGTATACTCCATTAGTTACGAAGCAGCCTTGGTTCAAATACACGACTTCCACCGCCAGCAGGTGGGGGGAATTCCAAGTCTGAGTTTCCTGATTGCTACCCGTGTTAATTCAGAAGAGGCGATTGACTACACAACTGAAGATGCTTCTGTAATCCTGTTGCGTGTCATGGATGCTGCGCCGCTTCCTAATGCTGTAGAAGCAGAACGGGTTAGAGTCGAGGCAGCGCAGAGAGCAAGTGGGGAAGATATACACTGGGACAGCTCAGGAATGATGGACCCATCTACTCATAATCTTTTATCTTTTGCTGGTATCAAATGCAGAGTTATTGGCACTTTCTTCTTAGAACAGGCTACTGGCAGTGGAGCAGCCGACTCACTAGTCCTTCGCTTTGGTAGTGACCTTTCAAATTACTATCCTAATCGGGGTTTGAAAGTTTACAAACCCAATGACAAGGCTTTATCGCTTATTGTCAATTATCACGATCCGGATCGCAAGAAGGAACAGCAGACTAATCAAACAGTAACAGTTGGGCAAATACGTTATGCTTCTACCAATAGAGCATTCCAGGGTATCTCAAATGTAGATGTTGAACTTCTACCCGCAGATTTACTAGGACAAAAGACAGCTCTTTTCGGAATGACTCGAACAGGCAAGTCTAACACTACTAAAATAATCCTTCAATCTGTCTTTAATCTAAGGTTTTCACAAGAAAAGCCATTACGGATAGGGCAAATAGTATTCGATCCGAATGGTGAGTACGCTAATGAAAACGAGCAAGATGCCAACCGACATAAAAACCCTTCAGCTATAAAAAATATTTGGAAGTCTCAATCTGCTGGTCAACAAGAAGATGTTGTTACTTACGGTATTCTACCACATCCAAATGACCCAAACCGTAAGTTAATGCTTTTAAACTTCTTCGATGATGCCAATCTCCAGATTGGCAAAGAAATTATCGATGCTACGCTAGCTACCGATGGCTCCAAGTACATTCAAAACTTTCGCCAAGTAGTTTTTGAACCTCCAGCTAAAAATGATTACAGTGCGATTACACGCTATAAAAGACGTGTCCTAGTATATCGTGCGCTATTAGCTATGGCTGGCTTTGCGGTTCCAAACAACCTTAAGCCAGAGACTGATAAGCTATTCCGCGAAGAACTATTTAATTACATGAGGAATAGTGAAGGGAAAAATAGCACAGAGCATCAATCTGCTGCTGAAATACTAAGTAATAAAAAAGTTAAATGGTCACAGTTAGCTACTGCATTTGGCTACTTTTATGATTTTATGATAGACAAAAATAGTGGCTATCAAAAATTTGAACAGTGGTACGTTAACGACCGCAAAAATGCATCAGGAGATCTGTGGGCAGATGAAGACTTGAAAAAACTATTGGAAATGTTCAGCCGTCCCAATGGCCCTAGACAAATTGGCAAAGTACGTAACCAACACACCAACAGCACAACATCTGACTATGCAGTGGAAATCTATCAACACTTGGTTGATGGAAGGCTGGTTATTATCGACCAGTCCAGTGGTGATTCTGAAATCAACCAGTCCTCAGCAGACCGAATTATGTGGCATATATTTCAGCAAAATCAAAGCCTATTTCGTGAAGGAAAAGAGAACATTCCCGAAATTTTGGTCTATCTAGAAGAAGCCCATAATCTCCTGCCATACGGAACAGATATGGATCTAAAAAATGTTTGGGTGCGTACAGCAAAAGAAGGAGCTAAGTATCACATAGGCATCGTTTATGCCACTCAGGAGGTTAGTAGTATCCAACGTAACATTCTCAAAAATACTGCTAACTGGCTGATTGGACACTTGAATAATACCGACGAAACCAAAGAACTTCGTAAATACTATGATTTTGCTGATTTTGAAGCATCAATCCGTCGCGCTCAAGATCGAGGTTTTTTAAGGGTTAAGACCTTAAGTAATCTTTTTGTTATTCCTGTTCAAGTTAAGAAATTCGAGGTCTAATTTATGCCATACGAAGGAGAATTTGCCAACTATAGACCCCTACGCCGTCTTGTAGAGAGTGCGCGTGTTAATAAGCTACTTGGCAGTTATAAAATCCGAAGCACTTCCGAGCAGCTAGAGTCACTTGAATCTCTCAGTCCGATCAAGTTTCAGCCTGGTGATTGGACACCCAACTATCTAATAGCTATAGATGGAAGCCATGCAGAAGTAGATATCAAAAATGGTTTTCCTGGTGCTGAAGCGTCCTATGTAACAGTAGCTTCTGTGATTCTAGATGTTGCCAAAATCAAACAACTTGATCAGCAACGTCCTGTTAATCCGAAGGAATTCCGCACAACAGAGAAAGCGGAATCAATTGACTGTGCATTACCTGGATGTAATATCATCACAGAGGGTGAAACCTCAGCTAAAGCTTCACTTAGGAAATCAATTTTTGAAGTTTTTAGCTCTGTTCGGATGTCTTTTGAAGGTGAATCCCTGTTAGATACCTACGAGGCACTTCTGAAGTACAAACCTACTACTGAACGTAAGCAGGAATGTCCCTACGAAGATTGTTTAAGAGAATACAAGCGCGGAAATGGCAAATATACCTGTCCCTGTGAGCTGTCGCGCTCCCTATACTCTACTGATGCCCTGCGTATACACGAACGAATGAATCCAGCAGGGACAAACGGTGCTATATTTGCTGAGATTATGCAAGTGTGGGAACGAGTTTGGGTTGTGCATATATTAAGAACACTGGAAGCGAAAAACTGGCTGTCTAGCCTGCGTAGGCTTGCTATTGTACTAGATGGTCCTCTTGCTGTTTTCGGACAACCTGCCTGGATAAGTCAGGCGATTTGTCAAGAACTCTCTAGAATTAACACTTTAGCCAAGAAGGTAACAGGAGGAAAAGATATTCTTCTCATTGGAGTTGAAAAGACAGGTACATTTGTACAGCATTTTGAAGATATAGACCGCCAAGAAGATGGAGAATATGGGTCTTTTCCTTGTCAATCCGTTGCATTACTAACTGATGACTACATCAAGAAAAACATTATTTTTTCCGATAGCCAAAGACCTTATGGAGATGCTACATACTTTGGACGCAAGTTTTTCTACAAAACGAAATCGGGTGCGCGGTTAGTGGCTACCTTACCTTTCCTTACAGATAATTATAAAGACTTAAAAAGGGCTGAACCGTCCCAGTATCCACGTCTTGCAGATGCAGTCGGGCTTCTCGATCAACTTATATCCTCCCGATTTCCCAATGCTCTTGCACCATTGGTTTCAGCCAATTCAGAGGCAGCTATACCTTTAAGTCTTGGAAACAAGGTATTGGAAAGCCTTGCCAAGGAACTTATCACCAACGAGGGAACATGAAGGTGACATCGACGAACCCATTGAGTCTGAGTACAGCCACAGGTCGATGGTCTGGCTTGGGTCCATATTATGCGATGTTCCCTCGAGAATTTGCTTTTAACGTCATAGAAACCTATTCAAAACCTGGAGACGCTGTCCTTGATCCATTTGCTGGTCGTGCAACCAGTATCTATGCGGCTGCTGCCATGCAAAGGTTAGGCTGTGGCATTGAAATCAATGCCGTTGGTTGGCTTTATGGTCATGTAAAATTAAAGCCAGCTTTGCAAAGGAATGTGTTGCGACGCATCAATAATATTGGTGAAATAGCTAAATCAATTGACTCAAAAAAAATTGATGGACTACCAGAGTTTTTTTTAGTTTGCTACTGCCCTGATGTATTGCGATATCTTGTTGTTGCTCGTGATGAACTGCGGTGGAAAAACAGCATAGTTGATGCAACTCTAATGGCAATTATATTAGTTCATTTGCATGGCAGGCGAGAACAGTCATTATCAAATCAAATGCGCCAAGGAAAGTCCATGGCTCCAGACTACTCAGTTCGTTGGTGGAAAGATAGACAATTGACCCCGCCAGACGTTGATCCAGTAGAATTTCTTATTCAACGTCTTCAATGGCGCTATAGGCATGGAATCCCCAATTTAAGTAAAAATGGAACCGTTATACGTGGAAATAGTATATCATTGTTGAGTAGAATAAAAAAGAAAGTTTCCAATGGAGAAAAGAAACCTTTTGATCTTCTATTTACTTCACCGCCTTACTATAAACTTACAAATTACCACTATGATCAGTGGTTGCGTCTTTGGATGCTTGGAGGACCAAATCAACCCACTTGGATAAGTGAGAAGTGGAAAAACAGATTTGAATCAAAAAGCGCGTATTGTGATTTGCTGTATCGAGTATTTAGAGGATGTGCTGAAATCATGGCTAGCACGTCAATCGTTTATGTCAGAACCGACGCCAGAGAGTTTACTAAGACAACAACACTGGAGATTCTCCGTGATGTTTTTCCTAATAAATCCCTTGAGATAGTTTCTAAGCCATTTATTAAAAATACTCAGACAGCACTATTTGGTGATAAATCAAAAAAACCCGGTGAAATTGATATTATAATGCGATAATGTGACATTTATATTTATTGGTAAGGTGGTAGTCTCTACCTAGCAGGTATAACAATGCTACTGGACACAAATTGATGCAGCCAAATTCTCTAACTGACTATCCTTACCCTTCAACGCGACGGGTAATCATGGGCAAACATTGTGCTGTCGCCACCAGCCAACCCCTTGCCACATTAGCGGGGATGGAGATGATTTGGGCGGGGGGGAATGCTATTGATGCGGCATTAGCGATCGCGATCGCACTCACGGTGGTTGAACCCACCTCTAACGGGATTGGCTCTGACGCCTTTGGGTTAGTCTGGGATGGTCAGTTACATGGACTCAACGCTTCCGGTAAAAGTCCTCAAGCCTTAAGTTTAGACCATTTTGCTGGAATGGAGAACATCCCCCAACGGGGGTGGTTACCCGTCACCGTACCTGGCTGTGTCTCCGCTTGGCGGAGATTATGGCAACGGTGGGGAAAATTATCCTTTGAGCAGTTATTTGCCCCAGCGATTCGCTATGCTCGGTCAGGATATCCGGTTTCCCCAGTTACCGCAACCGCTTGGAAACAGGCGGAGGCGATTTTCCTCCCCCTGAAGGGGCGAGAATTTGAGCCGTTTAAATCTGTATTTTTTCCGAATAACCGGGCGCCGCATCCGGGAGAGGTGTGGGGAAGTGAGGCTCATGCCCAAACCTTAACCCGGATTGCCCAGACTGGGGGTGAATGCTTTTATCAGGGAGACATTGCTCGTGCGATCGCGAATTTTGCGGCGGATACGGGTGGTTTATTAACCGTAACCGATTTCGCCGCCCATCAAGCCGATTGGGTGAACCCGATTTCCACCACCTACCGAGACTTACGGGTTTGGGAAATTCCCCCCAACACCCAAGGATTAACGGCATTAATCGCCTTGAATATCTTAGAAGGATTCGACTTAAGTCAATATCCCCGTGACTCTGTGGACAGCTATCACCTGCAAATTGAAGCGATGAAGCTGGCTTTTGCCGATGCCAAGCGTTATATCGCCGATCCTCGATTTATGGACATGACAGTTGAGCGACTCCTAGATAAAGACTATGCCCAAACCCGTCGCCAGTTAATCACAGAAACCGCGATTCCCTTAGCCCAACCCGGTTTAGCCAAAGGCGGAACCGTCTATTTAGCCGCCGCCGATGGGGAGTTGATGGTGTCGTTGATTCAATCCAATTATCAAGGCTTTGGCAGTGGGATTCTGATTCCGGGTACGGGGATTGCCCTGCACAATCGCGGGTGTGGGTTCACCTTAGAAACAGGTCATCCTAATCAAGTCGCACCCGGAAAGCGTCCCTATCATACAATTATTCCCAGCTTTCTCACCCAAGACGGTCAACCCTTAGGACCTTTCGGCGTCATGGGGGAATATATGCAACCCCAGGGACATCTACAAATGGTGGTGAATCTGGCAGACTATAGCATGAATCCCCAAGCGGCACTAGATGCCCCACGATGGCAGTTTATCGCCGGAAATCAGGTACTTTTAGAGCCAAACGTACCGTCTGACGTGGCTTTGGCACTTGCCCAACGGGGACATGATATTGAAATGAGTGCCGACAGGAAACGATTTGGCAAGGGTCAGATAATTTTACAGCAGGGAGGCGTTTTCGTTGCCGCATCTGAACCCCGTGGGGATGGGTTGGCATTGGCGCTGTAGGGGCGGTGAGAAGCAGGGTTGTAGGGGCGGGTTTAGGCACTCAATGTTGAATCCTACCGATAACATCTGTAGCAAAACCCGCCCTTACTAACGTCAAAACCAGATTCCATCGTCATTCATTTGTCATAACCTCGTCACACCCTCTTTCTAAAGTAGAGATTATCCTCACTTATCCGCCCCAGATGGGAATATACCAAGTTGCGCTCAAACATAGTAGATAGGACAAGCAGGGGAAGCAGGGGAGGCAGGGGAAGCAGGGGGAGAGAAAGTTATCTCTTTGAATGCAACTTGGTATCAGCTAAAGCTTAAGTCTCTGAACCCGTTTAAACGGGTTTAAGCTTTTAGCCAGAACTTTAGTTCTAGGCTTACTGATTCATTGAAATCGCAACGTAACCCCACTCCCTTGATTGATAACTCTCTTAATCGGGTAAGTTATACTGTCCCACAATTCGCTTAGCAAACTCTGGCACATGCGCCGCTAATTTCTTTGGGTGATAGCGCTTCACATAGAGATAATTGCGGGTAAAGTGGGAGTCAATCGAGAAACGAGCATACTCCAATCCTTTCGGACCAATCTTTTCAATCACCACCCCCATTAATTTGGCTGCCCACATCGGTAAGGTGACGCCTTTATCATACGCCGGAATACTCTGTTGCACCGCTTGATGTCGGTCCCCCTTAGACGTAACCGATTGCGTTTCTAGCTGATTTTGCACCAGATCCAGCATTTCCTGTCCCCGGTCATTTCGCACCACAATCCATTGCCAACCAAAGGGTGCGCCCATGTAACCGACAACTAAATCTGCTAGGGAGTTGACATAATCAAAACAACTCATGCAAGACGGGGCAAATACATCCTTAAGTTCTTTCGTATTCAATCCGAAGAAGGGGACTTTCTCAATTGAACCATCCTCATGCTTAAAGTGAACTTGAAAGTCCTGCATAAACTCGTAATGCACCACAGTATCAGGAGACTTACTGGTGGTGTCTAGGAATTTCTGCAAGCCAGCGCGGGTGACATTATCCACACAGGGCGTCCCCAGAACATAGAGTTTTTCTAAGCCCAGTTCTTTTTCCACCGCCCGTAATGCCTGAATCTGACAGCCGACGCCAATCACTAATAGGCGTTTCATCCCCGACTGTTCAATTTGTTCCAAGACTGACAGGTTAGGAGACAGGGTTGGCTTATTCACGCGGGCGGCGAGAATCTCCTCTGGAGTTCGGGCAATAATCGGCATCGGTTGAAAACGGTCTTCTTTGGTATTCTGCACACAGACAACGCCTTCAACTTTGCCACTGGTGAGCATTTCAATAGCGATGGTGCTGACAATTCCTGTCCACTGCGCCCCTTCAATCGGTTGAAGTTTCCGCGCCGCCATCATGTTTTGGTTGACGCCAAAATACCAATCATCGGGATTATCCAGATTCCGGCTACGTCCATGGGTTTGGGTTTCTAATTCGGGAATCTGTTGGTTAAGAAAGGCACAAGCTTCCTTGACATAATGAATATAGTATGTATCACACAGACCACATTCGCTACAGAGTTCCTTGGCAGGGCGTATAGTCCCTGGTTTCAAGGCTTTGGCTTTTTTGTGTTTGGCGGAGTTGGGAGTAGTCGCAGTCATTGAAAAGGATTTTCTCTTAACGGGAGTTCTTCTCTCAAGATATCTTAGTTCGTCGTTGGGGATAAGAGCCTAATTAGGGGCTGCTGAATAAGTTTTGTGGTGAGGGGGAGCGGGGGAAGCTGGGGAAGCTGGGGGAGCGGGGGAAGCTGGGGAAGCAAGGGTACATTTGTCCTGAGCAAGGTGATGCCATACTTAGGGCTTGCTGAATAAGTCGGAGAAAAATAACCGATGGACTACTTATGAAGGATGCTACCCGATTTCCTTGAATCAAACCCTGTTTCAATAAAGCTCAAAGTATTGATGGGTTTTGCGGTTTTGGCTTTGTGCAGCAAGCCCTAATTAAGAATGCCACTGACTGGTATGCTGGTGGACTCTTGCGAAGTCGAAACCCACCCTACGGTATATTAAAGGTTTCGGCGATTCTAAAATGCTTATTTCAGTGCCATTAAGCCGAATACCGAGTTGCGCTCAACGGTAATACAATGAATTTATCAATCATTCTAGATATAGACTCAAAGAGGTTCTATGGCTTCTCTGACAGCTCTGACCCGCAAAGACTTGGAGAAATTACAAGCAGACCATCCTGAGTATCGCATGGAGTTAGTTGACGGGCAAATCATAATTATGAGTCCATCGGGTTATGAGTCAGATGAAGTCGTTGCCGAATTTGTCCGGGTTTTAGGTAATTGGGTAAGACCTCAAAAGCTTGGTCGGGTGACAGCTTCTAGTGCAGGTTTTGACCTACCCAATGCTAATGTCAGAGCGCCTGATGTTTCTTTTGTTTTAGCTGAACGGTTACCCAGAAGTACTCATTCGTTTGCGGAACTGGCTCCTGATTTAATGGTTGAGGTAAAGTCCCCAACAGATACCTTAAAATCGTTGAGAGATAAGATTCAATTTTTTCTGGAGCAAGGAACAAAAGTTGGTATTTTGATGCATCCGCAACAGCGCCGGGTGGAAATTTATCGTCCTGAGTCTGAGGTCGAAATTTTAGGCGATGGTGATGTACTAACGATTCCTGATTTACTTCCAGGTTTTGAGGTCGCTATTGTTGATTTGTGGTCGCCAGAATTTTAACTGTTTATCTTCCCGACATCCCACACCCTGCCTATCCTTCACGTCTCTTGTCACCCCTTCAGGGAGTAGAGTTTTTCACCCACAATTCTAGGGAATATCTAACACTTCGACAGCCTCAGCAACGATCACAGGCTTTCCGACATACTCAGCTTCTATCGTTATATTGTTCATGGTGATGCTCCGATAAAAAAGTTTTCAGAACTGTAGGGGCGGGTTTTACTATTAACGTTTTTTGTTGGTATCTAGGTAACTAAACCCGCCCTTATTTAAGTTTTTAAGGTTCTAAATGTGCCAGGGTTCATCTAATTTAAAATAGGATAATTTCCTAATAGTTAAGGGAGTAAAGAAAGCCAGTGAATTAACAACGGTGCGATAGCCAGTAGGCTGACTTGCACTAACGCGATCGCAATCCAGACAATAAGCTGCGGTGAAATAGGCATCAGTTACTTACTCCTGTTGGAATTTCAGGCAATTTGTTCAGCAATGAACGCAGAATAATCGGTGCTAGGATGCTAGTCACCGCAGATACAACAACCATGGCGGCGAAAACCTGATTAGATACCGCCCACTCCCCTAATGAGAGTCCTTTACCCATGACAATCATGGTAATTTCGGCGCGAGGCACCATACTAACGCCGATTAACGCAGCACCCGTCCAACCTGTGGTTAACAACGTGGGACCCCCCGCACCAATAAGTTTGCCTAATACGGCGGCGACAAGGAGAATTCCTCCCATCCCCAAAGCCGCCGTTAGCGCACTAGGATTAATTTTCAAGCCAATCCCAATGAAAAAGAACGGCGTAAACAGTTCGTATAAAGCGTCTCCCCCGCTCCCAGACGCGCCATGGCGCGTCTCTACAAGTGCTTCGTCGATAGAACCAAGCATATAGAGCGATCGCTCAGAATAATCGCTAAACTCATCATTAAGAATGCGCTCACATCCATCCAAAGCTTCGTCTAAACTCACCAGTTTGCCCTTTTTCCCGGTAAATTGTTCAGTCGTAAAGAAGGGTTGAGTTAAGAAGCGCTCAAGTCGTCGCGCCCGGTTGACCGTTTGGCGATCGCGCTGGGATAATTCCTCCATCCCTAACATGGCGATAATGTCTTTCAGCTCCTCATAACCCGCCAAGGTACTCTTAATTTCTTGAGCAATTTGATAGTGACGTTCTCCCACAATCGTCGGGCTTAACATCTTAGACCCCGATTGCAACAAATCCACCGCCGGATACAATCCCTGACTCGCCCGTTTCCGAGATAGAACCAGCGAAGCGGATAAATGACCAAACGTATTAACAGCAGCACATCTTGCTGCACATCATCCCGAAAATACTCTGCCATAGTCAGAGCCGCATGACCAACCCGGAATCTAGCACCTGGCGGTTCATTCATTTGCCCGAATACCATCACGGTACTCTCTAGAACCCCCGCCTCTTGCATATCGCGATACAGTTCTTCCGCTTCCCGGTTGCGTTCGCCAATCCCACAGAAGAAACTCACCCCTTCATGCTCAGTTACCATGTTGTGGATCATTTCCGTAAGCAGAACCGTTTTACCCACACCACCTCAATCACAATCTTGTCATCCTCACCCGCCCGAAGCTGACTATACATTTCCGGAAGCTGATGCGGAAACTGAACGTCGATGACGCTGCTGCGAATGGAAACGACGCTTCCCTGGTTGGTTTGATTTTGATTGGCTCGATGCAAATTTTCGGTTGTGTTCATCTCTATCAATCCCTGACAACTATCCACAGCCACTCTCATCTGAGAATTGAAGCTGTGGGTAAGCATGGGGTAGTGACCTCTCCAGAGGACTAATCGCGTATGTGGTTGAGTATCCTTATTATTAATTAAGTCAGTATTTGTGTTTAAAACATCCTCCTTTTGAAAGAGAGAGGGAGTTGGCAAGGTATAGCAACCGCCATAGCGGTTAGGACACATCATTTAAGTAGAGACGCGCCATGGCGCGTCTCTACAATGGTGCCGAAAGTCCCAATCGATGTGTCTACTGCTATATATCAACGAGAAGAGGAGAGGGGTGAACATGATCTAACAACCTGTAGGGGCGACCCGCTTCCATCAATTCACAACACCCGTCCATTCAATTCGGTCGGGTCGCCCTTTATTCAAACTACAAGTTCTATGGGATAAACTGTTCAGTCATCCAAGGAGTTTACGTTTCATGACATCTGGCTAAATGAGGTCGTTTTGACCCTTCCCCACCTTAGAAAAAACCTGGCTTGTAGGGGCGGGTTTAGGGGCAAAATTAACAGACAAACCAATAACCTTTCTACAAAACCCGCCCTGCCCCAACTTTTCCGGCTTTTCCCATGCCCTCAATCGTGTCAAAAAATTTTCGCCGCGTAAATCTACACAAATCTGTGGTTATAGGGAGTAACAATCACTACTTCCAATGAACCACTGGCATATTTCAGGTTTTATCGCTGTCCTGAAGGTAATCCCCCAAATAAAGCCGGACAAACTCATCCGCAGCGGCTGGCTCAAGACCGTGTAAAGCTTCAGCAATACTTCGGACAGTTTCAGCACTGGGATCTGTCTGCTCATGAAACCAGCGAAAAACAACGGAAGGTTTAACTCCCAACGTGAGAGCCAATTTGTTCTGGCTGATGCCGTAGTTCTCCAAAACTTGCCGAAGGACTTTGCCTGCTTTTCCCATGTTCCCCATCGTGTCAGAGGAAGATCAGGAAGTAAATATTTGCAGATCTGCGAAGATACAGCGTACAATTTGAGTATTCGCAGATCTGCGAATACTCCAGGTAAACGCAAATCAGGGAAACCCCAATGGTTAAGAACGTTTTGACCGATACTAAACCCCCCGAAGCCTCGATACAGCTACGAACCAAGCTGTAGGGGCGGGTTTAGGGGCAAAATTAACAGACAAACCAATAACCTTTCTACAAAACCCGCCCTCCCCAACCTCACACTATGGGATTGGGACAAGACATTGTGTCGCCATGATAATCAACCTCAAGTTACCGTGAGGTGGGCATTGCCCACCCTACATCTCTAGCCCATCATTCCAATAATCGGCAGTTCCTCTTGCTCTGGTGATGTCCCGCCTGTATTTAAGGCTGGGGATTTCTGAGTCTCAGTTTCTTCAGGAACAAATTCCAGGCTGATTCTCACCGTACCTTTTTGCCAACCTTTAGCTGTAAATCTCAAAACTTCAGCCGAAATACCCTTTTCACTAAACCAACCATTCTTGTCTTGATTCCATCCCTCTAACCCTTCAAGCTGCATCCTTATCACTTCTAGAAATTCATCCACTCGGAACGTGCGATTTCCAATTAAAAGTTGTGTCGATTCATCAACCGACAAGACTTCACCGCTCAAAAGTGGTTCAAACTGATTATCTACACTCATTTTTTCCGATAAATGTCATTGTTCTATTTGTTAATTGGAAAATTCACCTCTTCTCCTCCGCACCTCTACCTTTTACCACGGATTACCAACAATACTAAATGCTGACCAGTAATAGGGATGAGATAAGTCAGGATTACCAGGGTTAGCATCAGTAATTGGCAAAGTAATGGCTTTATCCGATAAGATTAATTGATTGTCTGCATACTTAACCTTTCCTTCAATCATTGCCATTTGCGCCCGTCGCCATGCTTCCGCTTTAATCGGTGCATCATCCAGATTATTGTAAAACTCTGCCATCATTGGCAACGTTCCCCAATCCTCGATGTACCATAAACTGGCTAATACTGATTTAACTCCCGCTTTAGCCGCAAATCCGGCAAACCCCAGTTCAGCACTCGGATCACCTAAGGCAGTACGACAAGCACTCAATACCACTAATTCTACAGCCGGATCATGCCAGCCTAAACTACGAACTTCGTCTATTCCTACCTTAGTATCCCATAACTGAATATAAGAATTACTAGGTGCGCCCGGTTCAAATTCTGCATGGGTAGCCAGGTGAATAATGCCAAAGGGTTTTTCTTCTCGTTGTGCCTTGAGATTGTTAACGGTAAAATTCTCATTGATAAAGGCTTGACCACGCCATAAGGTATTGGTCAGAATCGATACTTCAGCCGCCGCTGCTGGTAATTGTTCCAGAAGAGGATTATCGGGAAAATCTGAAGCACCCATTGCCAAAACAGGCATCGTTTTAATATTGGCATAACGGGTATCTGTGAGACTCACACTGGGCATCAAACTCACACTATATCGCTCCACGATAAAGTTATCTCCATCATGGATAGCGGCTATGGGCAATGAGCGCAACCCTTCATCAAGAATAAAGACTAAATTCTCAATTCCTGTTTCTTGCAATTCTGTTTCCAAGGGTGCCACTAGCCATTGATACAGTTGTTTTGCTCCATCTAAATATCCAAACCCACCATCAATAATTTCCTGGCGAAAATTCTGTCCTGTACTCAGGACATCAGACTGTTTAGCCCCGGATACTCGCTTACTAATTACATCCCGATCTGCTGTTACCAGCATCAGTTCTAATTCCATTTCGGATTTAGTGCTACTCGGTACAAAAACCCCATAAATTACAGCAGGTTTGACCCCAGTTGCCACTTCAATGCTACGCAAGCGATTGCGGATTTCATCCAAGGTGAGGATTTTTTCTGCCTCCATTCCCAGTTGTTTCTCAAATGCCTGGGTAAAGTAGCGCTCTATTTTGTAAACATCAGCATTGATAATTGGCTCTTGATCCAAGGCATTAGGAGTAGGAGGACGTTCTAAAGGTTTCTCAAACTCTATTAACGGATTGGTTGGATTAGTTGGAGGATTAGTTGGAGGATCAGTTGTAATAATCCGGATATTACCGAGCGTATAACTTCCCGGAAATGACTGAACAGGTGCAATCGTAAACTCTCCACTGGTAATGGCTTGTGCCGTACCATTCGTATTGCCATTACCGACAACAAAAGGCTCAATCACCTCCTGTGCGCCACCATCATGACGAATCGTAATATCGCCGCCACCGTTACCGCCTGCTGTAGAAATACTAGCTTCTATCCCATTTTGATCGGTAAAGCTTCCTGTTGCTTGAAAGAATCGTTGCGTAGTGATGTCAACATCACCACCTTGACCATTGCTTCCGCCTTGGGCATTAATAGAATTGACGGTAATATCTTCCAAAGGATCGAGAATAACGTTGCCGCCATCGCCTTCAGTGCCGCTAGAATTGATAGCTTCAGTGGTAATACTAATCTTCGCATTGACGATAATATCGCCACCCGTGGCGGCAGAAGAATTCAAATTACCCGTATTAATTGCTTCGGCTTGACTGGTGAGATTAATTGTGCCGCCAGACGTTGTGATATCTTCTGTAGTTAAGTTCCTATTGGCAGTAACATTTACATCACTACCACCAGAATCTAAGTCACTACTCGTGGCGTTTCCTGCTTGACTGGTGAGGTTAATTGTGCCACCAGAGGTTGTGATATTTTCGGTGTTTAGATCATTACTAGCCGTTGCGTCTACACTACCACCGCCGGAATTCAAGTTACCGCTAGTGATGGTTCCTGCTTCACTGGTGAGATTAATTGTTCCACCAGACGTTGCAATATTTTCTACAGTGATATTGTTCGTTGAGCTTAATTCAACATTGCCTTCAGTTGCGGTAATATTGCCTACTATCAAGCCATCACTGGTGTTGAGTTCTAAATCTCCATTGAATAGTTGTAAATCACTCAAATTAACTATGCCAGTTCCTGATTGATGCGTAAAGCTAGTGGCTGCGATCGCGTCTTTTGCCGTTACATTCCTCGCACTAGCAATAGTCAGATTTCCCAGAGGTGTATCGCTACCGACTTGTCCCTCAAAGATTACATTACCCGTTCCCGTCGTCAGTGTGAGATTTTGCGTCCCATCGAGACGATTATTAAACAGGATATCTCCCGTTCCAGCACCTGTAGACAAGAACGTTTCACCCGTCAAACTAAACGCCGGATCAACTTCAATAGTTCCACCCTGACTGTTGAAACGAATTTCACCCCCATTAGTAGAAACATTACCCCCATTCTGAATTTCTATATCGCCCCCTTGACTAGCGAAATTAATCTCACCAGTATTGGTAGAGACATTACCACCACTCTGAATTTCTACATCGCCCCCTTGACTAGCGAAATTAATCTTACCGTTCGCCGTCGAGACATTACCACTGGTTAAAATATTTGCGCCAGCGGTTGTAATATCCACATTTCCGCCAACGTTAATCGTGTTTTCAACATTAACGTTTCCACCTGTGGGATTATTATGTTCTACAATTAGATCTCCTGTCTGAGTAATAATCTCGCCTTTAACATTAATATCTCCCCTTGCTTCTCCTGGATCGAGTTGAAGATATATATCACCATTCCCCGCATCCAGTGTGAAGCCATCAGCTATTTCTATCAAAGCGTCGCCAGGATCACGATAGTCTTGAATCGCTTCGCTATCATTGGCAATTAAGATTAAATTGCCATTATCTGTAGTGATATCAGCATTGACAAAAATACTGCGACCTGCTCTTAATTTCAGTGATCCTCCAGTTCCGTTTTGATTGTCAGTGATAATTGACTCATTTACAGTGATGTCATTATTTGCCTGAAACTCTATCTCGGTTCCCGTGTTAGTAATATTGGTAATCGTGGCGACATCAATTGTCACAGATTGGTCACGATTATCATTAAACTCGAAGCTGGAGCCAAACACATAAGCATTCCCTTGCTCATTCATATCTCCTGGCGCTCCCACTACCACGTTTCTTTCTACCCCAGCAACCGCATTACCAAAATCGGTGGGTGACTCTGGGGGCTTGGGAAAGGTTTGCCACAAACGTCCAGTGTCAGCATCGAGCAGGGGTTCATATAAATAAACAGCATTTTCTCCGGGGGTGCTGACGACAACGTTAAACCCTAGGGCGGACTCTGCTGATTCTACTGCTGCGACTGAAGTACCAAATTGATCATTATTAGAATTGGGACTTGAAAAGGTGTTTTGCAACTCGCCATTTTGATTAAACCAATAGGCGGCACCTTGAACTCCTTGTCCTAGATTATCACTAGGAGCGCCCACCAGTATGTCCGATCCCATCGCGGCGACTGAATAACCAAACCGTCCGCTATCTGTCGGATTGGGACTAATCAAACGTTGCCCATTGTTAGGATCACTATCCTTAAATAGATAGGCGGCACCTGCCGTTTTTGTCTCGTTGTTGATAGTAACCCTTTCTCCAGGCGCTCCCACCAAAACATGGTTTTCCACGCCAGCTACCGAATAGCCAAATTGACCATCATTGTCAGAATTGGAACTGAAAAAGTCTTTTAGTAAACTACCGTTACTGCTATCGAATAAATAAGCAGCACCTGCATCGGTTTTTCCGTTGTGATCATCTCCTGGAGCGCCAATTAGAAGATTTGACCCTACCCCAGCAACTGAAAAGCCAAACTGATCTTCAGCTTGGGGAGTAGGATTAGACAAAGACAAGTATTGCCACTGATCTCCTTCTGGAGTAAATAAGTAGGCAGAGCCGACATTCGATTCTCCTCCTATATCATCTCCAGGAGCGCCAATTAGCACGTTTGATCCTACTCCAGCGACAGAAAAACCAAATTGGTCTCCCGCTGGATCATCCGAATCGGGATTTAAAAAGCCATACAATAACCTGCCATCGTTACCATCAAATAAATAAGCAGCACCTGAATTGTTTCCCTGCGTATCATCTCCAGGATCACCCACTAAGATATCTGATCCAACTGCCGCTACCGAATATCCAAATTGATTATTTGTGGGGTTATTCGGATTAAAAAGTTCGGTTAATGGAGCATTAGTATCCCCAATCGTGATATTTTTAGGATCAAGTAATAATGTACCAGGTTGACCATTCAATGCTCCTGCATCAGCATAACCCGTAAAAATCAATAATTCCTGACCAGAAACCTCGATAAATCCCCCATCTCCTGCTTCCGTTCCCCCACGGGCGCTAATGGTTCCATAAAAGCCCGTCACCTCATCTGCCCAAACAAACACCTCACCGCCTGTTCCCTGGACTCCAGCATCAGCCGTAATTACAGAGTTTTCACTAACTAGGGTTTGAGACGCATTAAACCCACTTCCTTGACCTTGATAGTCGCCGCCAAGTCGTACTGTTCCCCCACCATACATCCCAGAAGCGTTAATGGTGGCATCAAATACACCAACTTTGTTGCCAAATACATTCACCGACTGGGAATCAACGCCGGGAGACTCATGAGACACATCCAAAGTGCCAGAGGCGATCGCAACTCCGGCTTCTGCCGATACAGTAATCCCAGACTCCTGAAGCTGTACTTGACCTGTATCTGTAACTGTTAATCCCGTGTCCACACTTTCATCTGTACCCGTCAGCAGTGTTGGTAAATCCAAGGGATCAATTGCCTCTATCTCCCCATTCTCATTGGTAGATGGTACGATTTCTAAACTTAATAATTGTCCCGGTTGACTGATCCGCACCCGATTGGATTCCGGTACAGCCGCCATTGTAATGGTGCCGCCCGGTGCAGTCAGTTGCCCGGTATTAATCGTATTTCCTGCCAGTAGGGTTAAATTATGTCCTTCTGATACGGCTAGATTGCCAGCATTAATTAGGGTTGCAGGTTGAGCTAAATCAAAGGCAAACTGATTGGGATTACCGATTAACGTCTGATAGTTATTTTCACTAAAGACATTGAACCACTGATCTCCCGCAAAACCAATTCCTGTCGCGGTTGTAGCTGTAAACGACGCGGGAACATTTAAACTGGCATTCGCCCCAAATACAATCCCCGCCGGATTCATTAAAAATAAATTTGAGTTGCCCCCGGTAACTTGAATCAAACCATTAATAATTGAAGCTTCCCCACTAACTACCCGCCCCAAGATATTGCGAATTTCAGGATTAGACAAAAAGTTGGCAATTTCACCAGCGGAAAGACCAAAGTATTGGAAACTGTGAAATAGATTTTCCCCATCTCCGGAAAATGTGCCACCGTCGATGTTAAATTGGTTACCGTCTTGCTCAACCGTGGTCCCTACCTGATCACCTGCCCCGGTAACGGACTGAGCCACGATTAGACTTGGGGGGTTGATCCGTGTGGCTTCCTTGGTTACAATAGAATCTTTAGCAAAAGTATTCTGAGTAACTGAAGTGTTTGTCAATAGAGAGCTGGGGTTAAACTGAGGAACAATCGGTACGTCTGCTTTATCCACCTTGAGAGGGATTGAAGTCGCCTGAGTCGGCTGTATACTGGTAACACCCAAAAAAGGTAAAGTAGCCAACAGCAGAATTGCTCCTTTCATTGCAGAATTAATCATAGGGGCTACAAAACTCCGTGGAATAAATAGAACTGATGTATAGGACTTGACAGACAGAATTTTACTCAACCCTAAATAAGGCAAGTCCAAATTAGAAGCCGCACCGAATCCCAATACGATTACTCAGCTATCAAATGATACGTTGAATTTTAAAGAGACACCAAAACTATTGCGGTTGAATTGTCGTCGAAAGTATCTGAATAATCAATCTGGATGATATCACTCCCCTTTCCAGGGTTAAGCTATCTGTTATTGGTTTTAGCTATGGTTAACCTAGGCATAAGTTCAGTACATACCTATCAAAGAAATTCAGAAGCCGGAATCCCTTTGCCGAAATGACTCAATTATGGTTAGCCACCAACCTATATTCTCCAATGACAACAAAATACTAAACCATTGGACAAGAAAGCACAGTATTTAGTGATACACCACCTAGTACTTGAGAAAATATCCAATCTACTTCTTTATAGCACACTGTTTTAAGGGTCAAGCGGCTATCGAATTAAAATTAGGGGCGATAAGCTGTTTCTAGTACACGAGAACAGCCAAAGTGCAAAAATGAGGGACTGATCGAACGAGATAGTGTAGCGGGGTCTTACAGCGGGTCTTACAGGCTCGAATCAAGTCGCTGATATCTCGTGTTTAACGTGGAATTAGGAACATCCAGTAGAGATAGGGGTTTTTGGCAACGATGGAAGACAAGCAACCTTCGTTAGAGAACAGGGTGATTGATAATTCTCAATTGAGAACCACTATGCCAATGGGGGGATCACTGAGCCAAAGCACTACAGCATTCAGTAATGGGTTTGGATGCGATCGCGTCGAGTTCAATATCCTCTAACAAGTTACTCCAATCCACCGCCAGGGCGTAATTGGCTGTCTGAGTACGGCGAAGATTGCCGATCAGGGTGAGAGGGTCAAACCAAATCCCATTTTGGGCTAAAACAACGGCGCGATCGCGGGGAGTCAACGCCCGATTCAATCCTTGTTGGAGTTCAGCCGTTAAAGGAACACGTTGGATGGAACCTCTAACTCGGACTCGTTTGGGATCAGTGCGAACAATCGCTGCTTGGGGATCTTCACAGTAAACGGTAAAAATCCAGTTGTAGTATTGGTTTTCCTTTAGCGCGGGTAGGGTTGGCGGTAAAGAAATACTAATCACACCGGGTAGGGCGTTCGTCACAGGATAGGTGGTTTCGTACACTTTCTCACCCTGATCACTCCAGAGGGCAAATTTCATTGAGTCGAATGTATTCGCGCCATCAGGAATATAGAACCAGAAGGTGGGATGTTCCTCTACCGTTAATCCCACATTGGTATCGGGAATCAGGGCGAACAAAGATTCTCCAGATTGACTTCCCCCACAGAGACTACGACTCGCGCCACCTGTACGATTACCGGAACGGGGGCTTCCCCGACCCGATAGATCCAGATTAAACTCAAGCATATCTTGCAGCGAGGGAGTATTACTCGCTGAGTTGGTCGGTTGAGAGTAAGTCGGAATCGGACTAACCAGACAACCTACCACGACTGATGCGATCGCCACAACCCGTTTGATGGGTGGAGGCGATATAGGTATCCTACTCATGACTTAGTAAAGTCTATAGATTTAGACACTTACATAGTACAAGTGGCAGTGTCTTAATCCGGATTTACGATAGAAAAACAGGTAATTATATTGGTTTGGGGACTAGACATAAACTCAAGTTGCCAACTTGCTGATTTTATAATGATTTCAAGATTGGCAATTTACCCCGCTTTTCACCGCTTTTCTAGCTTTTGGGTTATGTTTGCCAACCTAATCGAGAGCTTACAGGCTTTTTGTAGCTGTAGCGACTCCTCGCGCCTGCAAGCCTAACTAGCCTTAACCCGATTCGGCTTAAGGCTTAACTGATTAGGGAAGGGATTAGAGATACTTTTCTAGAGTGTTTGCTAGCGTCGTTTTCGGAACTGCACCCACAACCATATCAACTCGTTGTCCTCCTTTAAAAATCATTAAGGTCGGAATGCTGCGAATCCCATACTGACTGGCTACATTAGGATTTTCGTCAGTGTTGAGCTTTACAACTTTAATCTGACCTTCGTACTGTTGTGCGATTTCATCCACCACAGGTGCGACCATCCTACACGGGCCACACCAGGGTGCCCAAAAATCTACTAAAACGGGAACGTCACTATCTAGGACGTCTTGCTTAAAACTGGCGTCTGTAACTGCTACGGCTGTTGACATGCCTGGAAATCCTTGCGTGTACTATTTTCTATGTGTCTTGGGATATTTTACCACAGAGAAAACTGAGCGCTCCCCTGCAAAAAAAGTATATATTTCGACATAAATCGTCACATTTAGTCGATTAAGATGTTAAGCTATCCTGACATTAGAGCTTAACCCCCAAAAAGGAACCGCCCGAACATAGTCCGGGCGGAGTGTGGTGTGAGGAGTGAACGGAAACATGCGTCTCCGCTTTCTCTATGTTAACTTACATCAGTGGGGTTTGGGGCAGTTTGTCAACCCCAAAAATTTTATTTACCCATTCCCAACTGCTGCGCTTTCTGGTAAACTTTCCCTTCTGTCAACAAGGATGGCGCAATCACCACCTCCACTTGCTGCATTTCTTTCAAGTTCTTAGCGCCCAAGGTTCCCATACTGGTTTTCAGCGCACCTAAAAGATTGTGAGTGCCATCATCCAGTTGGGCAGGTCCAATCAGAATTTCTTGTAGTGTTCCTGTACTCCCCACCTGGATGCGCGTTCCTCGGGGCAGAACCGGGCTAGGGGTTGCCATTCCCCAGTGAAACCCGCCTCCTGGGGCTTCTTTGGCACGAGCCAGAGGAGAGCCAATCATCACCGCATCTGCGCCGCAAGCGATACATTTACAGATATCTCCCCCGGTAATTAACCCACCATCAGCAATAACTGGCACATAATTACCCGTCTCTTGATGATAGTCGTCACGGGCAGCCGCACAATCCGCCACCGCCGTCGCCTGGGGGACTCCCACACCCAGAACGCCCCGCGAGGTACAAGCGGCACCCGGACCAATGCCCACTAATACAGCCGCCGCACCTGCTTTCATTAAGTTCAGGGCAACTTCGTAGGTGACACAATTGCCCAAAACCACGGGCATTGGCATATCCTGGCAGAACTGGGCTAAATCTAGGGGGGTGACTGACTCTGGTGACAGGTGAGCCGTGGACACCACAGTGGCTTGGATGAAGAATAAATCAGCACCCGCTGAGGCGACAATTTCACCATATTTCATCGCGCCTGCTGGCGTCGCACTCACCGCCGCAATCCCACCTTGGTCTTTGATTTGCTGAATTCGCTGGCTGATTAATTCCGGTTTAATCGGTTCAGCATACAACTCCTGCATCAGATTAACGAATTCTGACTTACCCACAGAGGTAATTCGCTCTAATATCGGATTAGGGTCAGCATAACGGGTTTGAATGCCTTCGAGATTAAGCACCCCTAGCGCTCCCATCTCAGATAGGATCACTGCCATTCGCACATCGATCACGCCATCCATTGCACTGGCAATGATCGGAATCTCTCGTTCGATGCTCCCCAAACGCCAACGGGTGTCTGCCAAATTAGGGTCTAGCGTCCGTTGTCCGGGGACTAGTGCGATTTCATCGATGCCATAAGCTCTGCGAGCTGTTTTACCTCGCCCAATTTGAATATCCACGCTTCTCTATTCGTTCCCAAGACTATTTAAGCTAGGGTATCAAATTTTGTTCTTTGTCATTTGTCATTTGTTAGGGAACAGGGAACAGGCAATGGGCAATGGGCAATAGGCAATAGGCAATAAGCTGTCATGCATTTAAATTGGGTATTAGTAGCGAGCAAGATGCAAAGCCTTCGGCATGGCTTCGCTAAAGCCTGCGGCATGGCTTCGCTAAACGCACTACAAGGATTTCACCATTATTGACATTAAGGTTTAAATGCCGAACAGCTTAGGTAAGGTAGAGTTTTGAGTTAACTTCCCCAGCTCCCTCTGCTTCCCCAGCTCCCCCAGCTCCCCCAGCTCCCTCTGCTCCCTCTGCTCCCCCAGCTCCCTCTGCTCCCCCAGCTCCCCCATCTCCCTCTGCTCCTTTGCCTCAACTATGACGGGTTCTGGGATCTTCGCGATCGCGATCGCTCTTTGCCCCAGATGCACGATGGGGTGGCGTAGAACCCTCATCACTCTTAATCTGAGACGGTTCGACAAGTTTCGCTGCTGAGGACGAGGGTTGTCGTTGTCCAGGAGATTTTGACGGAGGAGGGGCTGGCGGTGTTTGCCGCTTGACTAAGGCTTGAGTCTCCAGTTCGGCTGAATACTCTGGGGTATTATGGCTTTCATTTCCTCCATTTTGGCTGGGATTATTTCGTACCAACTGACTCACTTGACCAATTAAGTTTCCCAGCTTCCCTTCATCCAGAAGTGTGTTGATTAAGGATAAGCCACTGGTCGAGAGTAAGAGTTTGTTAATATCACCCATGCCATTCCCATGACCATTACCATTACTACCATTCATCCCGGGGAACGCAAAAATTCGGGTATCGCCTAAAATTCCCGGTTGTGGCGCTAAGGCTTTGGCGATTTCTGGCAGTTTGTCTACCAAACCGGGCCAAATTGTGGTCAGCACTTGGGCGCTTAACTTGGAGTCACTCAACGTATTCTCGGCTTCAATGATTGCCCGTTTCCCTTCAGCTTCAGCCAGGGCTTTATCCCGATTCGCTTGGGCTAAGGTGCGAATGGAGTCGGCTTCTAATTCTGCCGCTTGACGGGCAATTTCCGCTTGACGACGACGGCGGAAGACATCAATCTCAACCACGTTTTGGTCAGCAATCCGCCGCTTTTCTGCCTCTTGTTCCGCTGTAATCAGGGATAGGCGTTTTTCCCGTTCTGCTTTTTCAATCTCCGTAGCCGTAACCACACCCGATTCCGCTTCAGCGCGTTCGGCTTCTGATACAAAGCGTTCCCGTTCTTTATTGGCGATCGCGATCGCGGCTTCCTGTTTCGCGACTTTCGACAAGCGTTCGGCTTCAGCTACCCGAACTTGGGCTTCTAGGCGGGAGGAATCGACGGTTTGTTGACGGGTAATTTCAGCAATTTCTGCTTCCTGTTTTTGCAAGGTTTGGGCGACTTTTAGCTGTTTATTCCGTTCCTCTAGGGCAATATCAGCTTCAATTTGGTTTTCTTGAACCGAGAGTTTGCGGCGAATTTCTTCTTCTTCAACGGACTTATCTTGTAAAATCTTCGTCCGTTGTACGGTGGCGGCTTCTCGGTCTTTGGCTTCTTGAATTTCCCGTTGTCGCTGGGATTTTAGGGATTCAACCTCTAGTTGTTGTCCTAGTGACGCTTCTTCTTTTTCTTTGACGATTCGCAGGGATTGCTTTTCGGCATCAAGTTCCTGCTGTTCAATTCTTACCTGGGTACTCAGTTCAACTTCCCGTTTTTGTTGGATGGAGCGTTGAATGGTTTCGGTTCGCAGGCGTACCCCTTGGGCATCGAAGAAGTTATTGGTATCGTATATATCGCTTTCTTCGATCTCAGAAATGGCGATATTATTCAGGGTTAAGCCAACTTTTTTTAGATCCGGCTGAATCAGATTCAAGACTTCATCGGCAAATCCAAGTTTATCCGAATCAATTTCCGGTAAACTCTTCTTCTTCGCAGCGGCTCGAATTGCATCATCTGCTCGTTTTTCTAGGGCTTCTTTAATATCTTCCGTAGAAACTCGTCCTTGTTTCGAGAGTCGGGCAGCAGCGATTAACACATCCTCTTGATCGGCATTGATACAGACATAAAAGGTTGCTCGCATATTTGCCCGCAGGTAGTCTTGAGTCCGCACGGCTAGATTTCCAGTCCGTTCCACATCAATGGAAATTTCCCGTAAGGGGACACGGGTCAGTTCATGAAAACCGGGTAAAACGATACAACCGCCATAAAGAATAACGGATTTCTTTTTGACGAACAATCCGCCCGTTCTGACAAATGCTTCGTTATTGGGAGTGATTTTATAAATCAGTTTGTACGACCATAAGCCGGCGAGAAGCAATACAATGAGTGCGCCAATCAAACCGGGAAAAAAGAGAATACCACTGGGAAGTTGTGCCAGGGTAGAGGATACTGGGACAGGCTGGGACGTTGAGGAAGTAGATGATTGTGACATGGTAGTTAGCGATTAATACTCTATAGGTTTTATTAAAGCTTGGGAATCATACACATTTAAAGGTTGTGTAAAAAGAATCACATTTTGCTATAACCTTACACAAGGGTTGTGTATGTATCTGTTAAGGTGAATCCTTAAGTTGGGGCGAATTAGACAACCATTGCTGTTGATCAGAACTATCTTTAGTAATCACCCGGTAGCTTTCTGGTTGTCGTTCAATGACTAAGACGTAATTACCGCGATTGGGAATAACTTTTGCCCATTGAGGAAGGGTGGCATTAATCGTCACCAGATTACCACTGGGATCGATAACATCCACTTGACCAATTTTGCCTTGGCTTTCCAGGGGAATTGAAGTGGTACTGACAGTACCCTGGCAACCAATTAAGCGATCGCCACTGGTATCTTCACCAAAGGCGGCAAATATTTTACCCAAGGGTCGAGAAATTAAGCTACCACTGAATAAACTCAGCAGCAGGGATGCGCCGCCGACGACACCACCGAATAAACCTGTGGGAATCGTACCCGTGACATTCGCGATCGCCACATTAATCATCCAGCCAAAAACTCCGACTAGACAACAGTCAGTGGCGAGTAACAAAATCAGGGGGACTTTACCCACACCGAGAAAACTGAACATTGATCCCATGGCAAAATCGCCATCGGCATCCACATCGGCATCCGCATCGGCATCGATATCAAAATCATCATCACCACCACCGGAGACAATGACAACCAGAAATAAGAGGATGCCCATCCCTAGGAAAATCCAGTAAGGCAGGTTAAGCAGGTTGAATAGCATGGATCGAGGTAGCGATCGCGACTGTAGCGGGACGCTCTATTAACGGATATTCTCAGACTAGCGAGGAATGAACAAAATGGTTTCACCCCGCTAAGATACTTAACGTTTTGCTCGCCGAAAAGAATTCTTGGCGAAAAAGACACATCCGGATGAGATAGGCTATAATCCTTTATTGTAGAGACGCGCCATGGCGCGTCTCTTACACGGCGGCATCGCCAAGTGGTAAGGCAGGGGCCTGCAAAGCCTTTACCCCCAGTTCGAATCTGGGTGCCGCCTTTTTTTTTGGAAAGTGTGATCCCTGTTGTGTTCGCGCAACTGGGCGGGTTGATTTTCCCCCTCATCCCCTAACCCCTTCTCCCACCGTGGGGAGAAGGGGAACCGCACCAATTAACAACTCCAGTCCATTGAATTTGATCGGGTTGCCCTCTTCTTATCGGGTTGCCTTCTGCTCAATCCCTTGGTCAACACCCTTTGTTATCGAGAGAGAAAACCCAAGCGTGAGAGATCGCCAGGGCAACTATGAAGGGACAAAGAGTGACATCTCCTAGTGTATCAATTGTCTCAACGATTGCGATCGCCTAAACATCGGCACAGGCTCTATTTGTCGGGTGCGTTAATGAAATGTAACGCACCCTGTATAGTGCGATCGCATCTGTATCTGTCGTCCTGAGTCGAGTTCGAGGCTCAAAGCGTCCTCGGCGAGGCTCAGAGTGTCCTTAGTCAAGGCTCAAAGCGTCCTCGGCGAGGCTCAGAGTGTCCTTAGTCGAGGCTCAAAGCGTCCTCGGCGAGGCTCAGAGTGTCCTTAGTCGAGGCTCAGAGTGTCATGGGCGAGGCTCAGAGCGTCCTTAGTCGAGGCTCTATTGGCGTCATACATCATGATGCTTACCGTCACCCGATCACCCCACACTGGCAAGAATTCAAAGCCTCTCAAGAGCAGGAGAGAGGTTTGGAGAGAGGTTTCCCCCTCTGTCTTTTGCTATACCTGAGTTAGCATCTCCCGTCTCAATTCCCTCATGGATGAAGAACGCCAACACGCCTATCTAACCCTGATTAATGCCCTATTAACCTGTCCCAGTGGTGAGGAAGGGCAGATATTACAGGATAACGCTGAGTTAGTGGATGCTGGGTTGCTGGAAACCATGGCACAGGTAGCGGAAGCGTTCGCAGATAGGGGGGATGAAAATGCGGCGCAGTTTTTAATCGGAATGGCGAATCAGTTAGGGGAATTCTTGGGATTATCTGACTCAACGGCTACTCCTGAAGCTCAACTGCGTTTCCTGATGCAGGTATTACAAGCAACGTCATATAGTGATGGAAATCCGCAAGTTGTCTATCCCCTCCTCCAGGAAAACCTGCATCTATTGGATGATAACTTTGCCCAGATATTGTATGACTGGGGAACGGCAAAACTGGCAGAGGTGGAAGCCGAACCAGCCCAAGCTATTGCCGCCACTATTGGTAATTTCAGTAATCTGATCCAGCAGTTTCCTTTAGGGAGTCAAGCCACTAACCTAGAAATCGCGATTACAGGCTATGAAGTGATACTGACTATCTTTACCCGCGAGAATCACTCAGAAACTTGGGCAACCCTTCAAAATAATCTGGGGAATGCCTACAGTGACAGAATCCGGGGAGAAAGGGCACAGAATATCGAAAATGCGATCGCTTCCTATCAAGCCGCCCTTCAAGTCAGAACCCGTGAGGCTTTCCTCGCGACTGGGCTTAGAGAGTCAATTGGACTTTGGACAAAATCAGTATTTTTGCGTATTACTTACGCAAATAAAATAAGGAACAATAACTCCTCTATCTCAGCTCGAAGAAAAGCTCAGAAATACCGGATTTAGAAGGTTACAGAGTAAAGCTTAGGAGACTT
>NZ_JAVJNP010000166.1:0-14734 GCF_040217205.1 Coleofasciculus sp. A1-SPW-01
CATACCCCCCATATTATCATTTAATTGGGTAAAATAACAATGGTAATTTGATAATTTACGGGATGTCGAAACCCGTAAATTATCCGCTATCCTTCCCCGACTTGCTATCGCTGAAGTCGGGGAATGCCGCGATTACGTTCATGTCGTACTAAAATGTAAGTCTTGAACTGATATAGTATTAACGGGGTCCGGCTTCAATGGCAGAATTAGCAATGTTGACCATTATCGCTTCGGCTCGATTAACATCTGTACCCATCCCTTTTAAGGCAATTCGGTAATGGGTATCTTGCCACACCCATTCAATCACCGCTGGTGTACAAATACTCTGGCATCGACTTGGTGTAAAGTATCCCCAGATATCGTTGGTGAGCGGAATTTTTTTGATAAATCCATCGCCGGGAGAATAGTTTGGATTCACTGGCGTGGCGCTAAATGCACCTACAGTACAATCAGGCATTCCATTGCAGTTTTGCTTTAAGTTTAAGGCAATACTATAGGTATTGGGTGACCTAAAACTATTCACATAAATCCGCTGTCTAAACTCCGGCATTTGGCTGGGTAATAAAATTAAAGTATCGGTTTGTCGCTGGAGTTGCGGTAAGACAGGGGTGAATAGATTCGCTACCGGAGGTTGTTCTGAGGGTGTGTTGGGATTAGCGCGATCGCGATTAATTAACTGTCGCGCCGTCTCACGAGGAATCCCATAGTTAGCCAGGGTGCTAGGAGTAAATGGGGTTTGGGTTGACGCGATCGCGTGCCATTGATTATTCTGATTGATCACAACCGTCTCTCCAGTACTATTGTCCCAAAACCATTGCGCGATCGCGTAATTATCAACAACTGTAATTTGAGTAACTTCTGGAGACAACCGAAACCCATTACCCCTTTCCCATAAATCCAGGAGTACAACTTTCCGAATCACTCCCGTATCATCCGCTACAGCCGGAGTCGCTTCTGTCAATATTGTCAGCACTGGATAACTAGCCAATAGAATCAGGCTGGCGATGTACCCAAATCCAAAACTAACCTTCATAATTCCCTGTCATAAAAAGGTTTGTAGTTGCGCTGTCTTCGCCATAAACCTTCGCCGCACGTAGTACAGCCTTGTTTGTAGTATGCGCTTTAGCGCCGCTCAAACTCACGCATCTACTAATATAGAACTATTCCTATCATAACTCCCATAGCATACAACCATGGAGCCAAATTTAACCCTAATTTCCAAAGGACTCTCTCCACTTCTTGCACCAGTCAGTCGTCAGATAGGAAAACATCTCATTGGCGCAGAAATCCGAGAACGCCGGAAACTCAATGAAACAGCGTTACAACCCATTCTACAAAAAGCCGCCGAGACAGTATCAGAACGAATCCAATGTTATGAACCCGCAGAGATTGACCAAATTTGCTTATTTCTGGAATCTCCACCCGCCGAAACCATCGTCCGTCAAATTTACGCCGCCAAACTTTCAGATAATCCGCAAAATAATTTTGAACTGATTCGTCAGGAATGGTTAGCCGCATTCTCATCTTATACCAACATTCCAGATGCTGAACTGCAAAAGGCAGCAAATCTAATTTTAGATGATCTAATTGAGGGATGTGAAGAAGCGCTACAAATCGCGATTGATCAGGGTAGACTTTCCGCGCATGAGGCAAAATCAGCATTCCGTCATCAAATCGTGCGGGATGAAATTGCGACAATTCAAAAGACGCTTAACCTATTAACAGCACCACGAAAACCCGATATTAAAGCCATTCTAACCTTTGAGGAAAACTATCGTCAGCAAGTTGGTGAACGCCACAAATATATTATTCCTCCCGATTTCGATAAGGCGCAGAAACTCTCCATCAATCGCCTGTATGTTTGCCCCAACTTTATCCCAACTCCCACCAAACAAAGCAATCAACCAGAATCCCTAAAAATTACAACGTTTCTCGATAGCATTTATCGCGCTGTTCTACTGGGAAATCCGGGTGGTGGTAAATCCACCTTTACCCAAAAATTTGCCCATGTTTTAGCAACCTGCTATTCAGAACGCCCCTTTGCGGGTAGACAAGTTACACCAATCCTGGTCATCCTGCGGGATTATGGCGCAAAGAAGAAAGAACTCAACTGCTCCATCGTACAATATATCGAAACAAAAGCGAATTCTGATTATCAAACACCGCCACCACCTGGAGCTTTTGAATATTTGATATTGACGGGTCGAGTTGTAGTTATTTTTGATGGATTAGACGAACTGTTGGATACTAGCTATCGCCGGGAAATTAGCAGCGATATTGAATTATTCTGTAATCTTTATCCCTCAGTCCCTGTGCTGGTGACATCCAGAGAAGTGGGTTATGATCAAGCACCTCTTGATCCAGAAAAATTTGAGGTTTTTCGGCTGGCTCCCTTTGATGAAAATCAAGTCAAAGAATATGTTACGACATGGTTTAAGGTCAACGAAGAACCAGAAGAAAAGGGAGAAGCCTTTCTCAACGAGAGCAAATTTGTCTCCGATTTGCGTTCTAACCCGTTGATGTTGGCGTTGATGTGTAACCTCTATCGACGCGAAGGTTACATTCCTCGAAATCGACCGGAGGTGTATGAAAAATGTGCTGAAATGTTATTTGAGAAGTGGGATAAAAATCGAGATATTCCAGTTGGGTTTCGCTTCGAGGATAATATTCGACCAGCGATTGCATATCTGGCGTATTGGCTTTATGATGATCAAGGTTTACAGGGAGGCGTAACCGAACACCAGCTTATTGTTAAACTCTCTGACTATTTGTTGGAACATCGTTTTGATGACCGCGATCAAGCAGAAAGGGCTGCGCGTGAGTTTATCCAATTCTGTCGGGGACGGGCGTGGGTATTTACAGGGATAGGAACAACAGCAGATGGTGAGGAACTTTATCAATTTACCCATCGCACTTTTCTCGAATATTTTACCGCACTCTATTTGTTTAGAACACAGGAGACAGCCAAGGAGTTAGCGGACTTTCTTTTGCCCAAGATTGCCAATAAGGAATGGGATGTTGTCGCACAATTGGCTTTTCAGATCAAAGGTAAGAATTCAGAAGGGGCTGGGGATAAATTACTCACTACTGTTCTTTATGCCGTTCGTGAGGCTGAAGCAGAGGAAGTCGAAAATTTACTGTCTTTTGCGGCACGATGTTTAGAGTTTATGGTTCCCAGTCCCAAAGTGACTCGGAAGATTACGAAAGCTTGTATTGAATACTTACTAGAGTCAGGGATTAAACTGATCAATCTAGATGAGTATTCACAGGGGTCTTCCATAAACTTTATAAGATCGGGAAAAACTTTATTACTGCTCAATGCGGCAACTGAGAATCAAGGAACTATTGCAGAGAGTTTAGAGAAATTACTGATCGAACGATTTAAGAAGAATAGTGATGAACGTGAAGCCCTTGTTCTCTTTGAGATTAGCTCGCATCTTTGGCAAGGTGTCTCACGAAAAATTTTTGATGCTTGTTCTAGTTGCATGGAGCCACTTTATCCGAGGTATTTTGTCCCTTGTCATCTAGCTTGGCACGAAGGAAAAGTTTCTCTTGAAAACTTGATAAATTGGCATGGTGTAGATTGTATGTTTTGGGATGCTATGTTTTATCTATTCGCAGATGGATGGGGTTCTATTGCTTTCTCTTTAATGAATTTCATAAATGATTGTCAAAACTGGTCTAATAATATAGCAGAGCTTGAGAGTAAGCTTTATGACTTAAAGGTAATAGGTGACCTTTTACTAGATTCTTCACAGCCTTGGATTAATGGCAATAAATTTGACATGGACATTTTGTCGGATAATACTTACTTTAACCAAGGATATTTGCAAGAGATTCTTAATGATTTTTCTGATAGCATATTTGGAGTATTTGCAGTATTGTCTACAACATTAGAGGAAGATAAAAGGCAAGATCAGAATTATACACCTTGTTCTGTTGATGATCTTCGCGAAAATGATGATTATTATTTTTTGGGTGGTATCCATTGGGTATTAATTGCACGTTTTCAGCCAGTAGCCGCCGATAAAGTGCAAGCCGAAATGGATCGATGTGGCTTCTCACCTGAACAACAAAACTTTATTTGGCGGTGGATACGACGAGACATCAATCTTGTCGCAGATACCACAGACGAAGAGATTGGCTAGATTGTCACCGTATTTGGCGAGATTGTAGAGACGTTGCATGCAACGTCTCTACAAAATGGTTGGGGAAACTCTTATTCAGTCAGCTTTAGCTGACTTGAGCTTTTTGTTCCTTGGGTTTGAACCCAAGGCGGTTTAACGCGAGTGGATTGCTCAAAACAGATATAGTATGTTAGGTCTGTACACTGAAAACTATTTTTAGCTTAAAAGCGTGGAAAAGGGTATATTTTTTAGTATCTGTTTGGGATTAATGGGTTGGGTGGCTCAACCGACTTTGGCGTTACCTCCCCCAGATGACGTACCCGAAGAGGTGTGGAGAACCGAGATTATCACCGAAGCGCGATCGCCTATCGATGGGGAACTGCTTACAGCCGCAGAATACGCCCAACTTAAAGCTGAATTAGCCCAGCGGTCAACCCCCCCGGAACTCGCTACTGAGATCCAGCAAACTGTTTTTATTCTGAAACTGGTTGATCTGTGGCAGACACTCACCCCGTTTTAAAGTTAAATTCACATAGCACAATACAGCAAAACTTGTCAACCATTTTTTCCGGGGCGGGCTTCACTAATGTAAATATCCGATAACTTGACTCACATCCGCCCCTCTAGAGGGTCAATTATTCCGAGAAACCGGGTTTCTCGTGAGGATGACAAGGACATATCAAGCTTTCACCCAAAGAAACCTGGTTCCTTGACCTAGGGAAGCTGGGACAAATTGTCACAAGTGGTTCATTCAAGGTGTCGGGGTCAAATTCCGTGTATGCTTGCCACAGATAGGATACCGAGAATAGGATGATGAAGAGTATTCTCTCAAAGTCTATTTGTATCACTTAACCAGGAAGCAACCGAAAAGACTATAATTCTTGCTTATACCCCAATTTGCCCCAAATGTGTAGAAAAAACAAAAAAAGTATATAAATATTAAAATTATTTAACACCCATTTTCCATTCACTGAAGTAGATACCTCGATGTTTCCCATGATTGCCCCTGAACAGATTGACCGAATTGTCTGGAATCAACATCACGACCCCTTTGAGATACTCGGTCCACACCGATTAGAACAGGATGGAAAGACCACCTGGGCAGTACGGGTGTATTTCCCGAATGCTGACGCCGTGTGGGTTGTGCTACCAGAACAACGCCAAGACTATCCGATGCAATCAGTGCATCATCCCCACTTTTTTGAATGTCAGATCGATATAGAGGAACTGGCAAACTACCAGTTACGCCTCAAAGAAGGCGAACACGAGCGGGTGATCTATGATCCGTATGCCTTCCGTTCGCCCCGCTTAACCGAGTTTGATCGGCATCTATTTGCCGAAGGGAATCATCATCGCATCTACGAGAAACTAGGAGCCCATCCCACGGAAATAGATGGAGTTCAGGGTGTCTACTTTGCCGTTTGGGCTCCGAATGCTCGCAACGCTTCGGTTTTAGGTGATTTTAACCACTGGGATGGGCGCAAGCACCAAATGCGGAAAGGTGACACTGGTATTTGGGAACTGTTTATCCCAGAAGTGGCAGTTGGCGACCATTACAAGTATGAAATCAAAAACTATGATGGGCATATTTACGAAAAATCTGACCCCTATGGTTTCCACCAAGAAATCCGCCCCAAAACCGCTTCGATTGTTGCCGATCTCGATACCTACACCTGGAACGATCAAGACTGGATGGAGCAGCGCCGCCATACCGATACGCTGACTCAGCCAATTTCTATCTATGAAATGCATGTAGGCTCGTGGCTGCATGGTTCTTCAGCCGAACCCCCCATTGGCGCGGATGGGAAGCCTGAACCCGTGGTTCTGGTGTCTGATCTCAAACCCGGAGCGCGATTTCTTACCTATCGGGAATTGGCGGATCGCTTAATTCCGTATGTTAAAGATTTGGGTTTTACCCATATTGAGTTACTCCCCGTCGCCGAGCATCCGTTTGATGGTTCGTGGGGCTATCAGGTTACCGGATACTTTGCCTGCACCTCCCGCTATGGGACACCCGACGATTTCATGTATTTTGTGGATCAGTGTCACCAGAACGGGATTGGGGTGATTGTGGACTGGGTACCGGGTCATTTCCCCAAAGATGGTCACGGTTTAGCCTTCTTTGATGGCACTCACTTGTATGAACATGCTGACCCACGTAAGGGTGAACATAAAGAGTGGGGAACCTTAGTTTTCAACTATAACCGCAACGAAGTCCGTAACTTCCTGGTGTCCAACGCCCTGTTCTGGTTTGACAAATACCACATCGATGGAATTCGCGTGGATGCTGTCGCCTCGATGCTTTACCTGGACTATTGTCGTAAACCGGGAGAATGGGTGACGAACCAGTATGGGGGAAGGGAGAACATTGAAGCCGCCGATTTCCTGCGACAGGCGAATCATGTAATCTTTAGCTATTTTCCGGGTATCCTCTCCATTGCCGAAGAGTCAACGGATTGGCCCATGGTGTCTTGGCCCACTTATGTTGGTGGATTAGGCTTTAATTTGAAGTGGAACATGGGGTGGATGCACGACATGCTGGATTATTTCCACATGGACCCTTGGTTCCGCCAGTTCCACCAGAATAATATTACCTTCAGTATGTGGTATCACCATGCCGAAAACTACATGCTGGCGCTGTCTCACGATGAGATTGTGCATGGGAAGAGTAATATGCTGGGCAAAATGCCTGGGGATGAGTGGCAAAAGTTTGCCAATATCCGTTGCTTATTTACCTATATGTTCACTCATCCCGGCAAGAACACCCTGTTTATGAGCATGGAGTTCGGTCAGTGGAGTGAGTGGAATGTCTGGGGCGATTTAGAATGGCATTTACTGCAATACGAACCCCATCAGCAGTTGAAGCTGTTTCTGAGTGACTTGAATCAGGTCTATCGACGAGAATCTGCTCTCTATACTCAAGATTATGCTGAAGCCGGGTTTGAATGGATTGATTGTAGTGACAATCGCCATAGCGTGGTGGCATTTATCCGCCGTGCTAAGGATTCTGAAGAGTTTGTTGTCGCGGTTTGCAATTTCACACCTCAGCCCCACAGCCACTATCGAGTCGGGGTTCCAGAAATGGGCTTCTACACAGAACTGTTTAACAGTGATGCTCGCGAGTATGGTGGGAGTAATATGGGGAATTTAGGCGGTAAGTGGACGGATGAATGGTGGTTCCACAATCAACCCTATTCTCTGGATTTGTGCTTACCTCCCCTAGGTGTGTTAATTCTCAAGCTCAATCGGGAGAAAACAGCCGCCGCCCTGGGATCAGAGCAGTCTTGATTAGACCGAAAAATTGGGTTCAGGCTCCTGGTTAGTTGAAAGTCTCCCGTCAGGTTGATGACGGGAGATTGGTTGCACCATAACCAGGTTGCCCAAGGTAATCTAACCGAATAGAGGAAATCATTGGTTACAATGGTTGATGTTAGTGGTCGTTAAGATGCTGATAGCTATAGAAAGCGTAGGTATCAAATAAGGCTGCCACAAAGCTACAGGTTAAGCCAATCACGAACAACCCTTCCACGGAACAGCCGTTCCCAAAAATCGCCAGAAACTGTAACAAATCGTTTGCGCCTGTTTGACCAAGGGTTTCCAAGCCAGGAACCCAGCTCATAGTGCATAGAAAGGCGAAAAATCCCAAGAAGAGGACAACGGGAGCAATAAAGCTGAGTAGGGCGGTTAAAGCGAGGGAACGAATCAATGTAGGTAGAGTAGTCATAAAATAATTAGCTCGGTATGGCAAGTGAGTGAACAGAACGTTAGCGTCGCCGTTAATCGGCGCTCTGTATATCAGAATAGGCGCGATCGCCGCCAATAACCGAAATTGTCAAAAATCTTAAATCTTCATTAAGAATCTTGGTAAAACTCCGTAAATTTTACCAAGCAGACAAGGATAGATTAGAGTATATCGCCCTTTCGGGTGATGTCAATCCACTTCAATGTTGAGTACATCGGCGGGTATTTGGTTGATCAGATAACCACAGGATGGTTTTTGTTGGTCAAGGGATTGACAAGGGGGAGGAGAGGGGGGATGGAACCAGAGGTGATCAAAGTCGTTCCAGAGGCGTTGTAACTGTAAATTAATCGCACTGTCGGCTAAAATGCCCATGACGACCTGATTGATACCCAGTAAGTCGGGTAAATCACCCCTAACATAAATTTTGCCACTCATTACCGCCGCATCCAATGTTACAGAACCCGTAATGATATCTCTCAGGGTTTCAGCATCGCTGCAAAAGTGAACGGGTTGTGGTTCTGTCAAGGATTCGATGCTAACCTGCAACGGCTCATCTCCCTGCGCCCACAGTTGCAACTGAGTTCCATCTAGCTCAATCACAGCCGTTTTGCCCGAAACAGTCTGAACCAACCTGCGCCATGTCGAATTTCCTTGGCTACGCAGGATTTCTACAAGGCGATATAACCATTGAGCTAACTGTTCATTATTTGTCATTCGTCTTATGTCTTATGTCATTCGTCTTATGTCAAGCCGGGGCGGGTGTAGGGTGCGTTACGCTTCGCTAACGCACCATTTCAAACGATAGTCGTGAAACCCGCCCCTACACAACTTCCCCATCTCCCCTATCTCCTGATAACTGATCACTGATCACTTCCAGTTACGAATAAGTCGGCATCGGCGGTAAATCCGGTGCTTCCTCAAGGTTGCTCATGTTATCCGCATCAACCTCTCCTGTCGTCAAGAAGCGGAAGGTTTCCTGATACAAACTCTTCCAGAAACGATTCGTCATTCCCTGACTCACTTCTGTCGGGTCTACCATAGGATGAGGCACAAGGTCACTCGCTGGATAGAGATAGTAGTGGTGTCCTTTGTCTTTCCCACCTAATTGGTCAAAGAATCTCTGGTTGGTTTTCAGATCAGCTGCGTCTTCGTTCTCGGTTAATACCAAAAATGTGGAAATATTCTTTAACGCTTCTCGGTTTTTATCACTCCGAACAAAAGCACCAAAACGGTTAGCAGCGGTCAAACAGCCCACCGGAAAACTAACATTTTGTTCCCAAGAAAATTCCCTCAAGTCTAAGGGACCCGTGAGGTTAATGTAACGCTCATTAATTTCATTAGACACTTCCAAAAGCGGAGCATAAGCCACCACCTTTTTAATTCGATCCGGTCGAGACGCTGCTAGTCCGAGGGCAACGGCACCACCGACAGAGAGTCCCAGGGTATAAATCGGTCCTGGCATCGCATCCAATTCTGCCAAACGTTCCTGTGCATCGGTCAAATAATTCATATGAGACGACGTGAAATAACGATCAAAATCGGGGTCATTGGGTCGCTCAATTGCCAATGCCATATCCAATAGCTGGGGTGCCATTTTGATGATCCGACCAATCAGCGCCATCTTCTGAAACGTGGTCAATCGTTGAAATTGCCCTTGGGATTTATTATCACGATTGGACAAGAAAAGGTCTAAAACAGCATCTTTTCGGACTTCATCACGGAGGGGATCACGAAATTCTGGCTTGAGGTCAACTTGGGGCCAATAACTATCGGGTGGAATAAACGCATGACCCGCCAAAGGAATTTGATAAATATTGAACCCGTTGCGGAAGAGGTAGTCACCCACCAGAAACATTTGCATCGGTTTAGCTGAAAAGCCGTGAAAGATCATCACTGTTCCACGAATTGATTCTCCCGGTTCATGCATCTGATAAAAGGGAGCAACTCCTTCACGTTTGTATGGATAAGATATCCAAGAAATGTAGTAGTTTTCAATTGATTTTTTGGTTTTAGCAATTTGATCAGCCGTTGGAGTAATCATGGTGTTTGCGTGTTGATTGTTGAGTGTTGATGGTGTATGGGGGTTTGATGATTACCGATTCTGTACTCACCCCGATGTAACAAAACCTGCCCCGACTGTTGCTGCGCTGCGCTCAAGGACATGGTTTTGAATGAACTCGATAATTCTTTGAGCGCGTATTGCCGTTCTCGATTTTTAGGGACTACATGAATTAATGTCACCCAGAGGCAAGTTAGGAAAGCGTCTACATCTCTCCGTATTTATCTAACAGGGATTTAAATTTTTCCAGATTTGCAGGTCGGTAATCGAAAACTTTTTGCCAACGTTGTTTAACACTCTCATGCAGATCATCAAAGTCATCACTAACGTCGCGAATCTTGCGTCCAGTTTTTAATGTTAATCGACCGATAAAACTCTGCGGTTCATTGCTGAACATGATAGTTGGATCAGGGTGAATCCCATATTCGATGACGGTTGGATCAAGTTCCAATCCCAAACGTTGTTGCTGACGCAATTGCTCAATGGATTCAATCATCCACAGCAACGCTCCATCGGATAAACCAGCTTGTTCTTGAGAGCCACCGCCTACTGATCCGTGAACGCCGGGAAACCAAACTTGACGTAAGAATTGATCCACAGGTTGACCCTTATATTCGCTCCTGCGGCTTTTCTGCATGGGTGTGACATAGAAAACCTGACGCTGCTCATCAATAGCAACAGCATGTAGGGCATTCTTAATAATCGGACTCAATGAGGTATCGTGGAAGGCGTATTTCTGGTTAATTTGTTGGTCAAAGGCAAAAAGCGGCGATAAATCAGGGATTCCTAGAGAACCAACGGTATCCCAGCAGGCAAGCAGTGTAATCGGAACTTGCTCAGCCTTATTTTCTTGGCGAAACTTTTCCATCTTGTAGGCATCGGGTTTATCCTCACCCTTACGGGAGCGATAGTTCTCGTAAGCCTCAGGCGCTTTGCGGATCTTTTCTCGCGGTAATAGCCCTGAGTTAAAGATCATTCCCGCTAAACTGCGAACGGTATAAGCACCGCGACTGAACCCAAACAAATAAATTTCATCACCGGGTTCATAGTTTAAGCAAAGAAAGCGATAGCCGTCTTGTATGTTTTGATCAATGCCTTTACCAAACGCCCCACCCAAAATCTTGGCAAATGGGTTTTCTGTTCCAATGCCCTCATCATAAAAAATAAGCTGGGGAATATCTTGACTACAGGTTGCTTTAATCGCTTGGGCAATTTTAACCACATTCGTGGGATAAGGACTCGTTAGTTTTTGCCAGGTTCCGTCACAACAAACAACTAGACGCTTCATTGATGATTTCTACTCCTAAAAAAACTGAATTGGCATAAACGGTAGATTCTCTCTTGGCTAGAGTGACTAATTTAAGGATCTAAGATGAACCAGGTTAGTACGATTGAATCAATCAGTAATGCCCATAACACTAAATTTCCCCAAAATGACGGGGGTTGACGAAAGTGTTGTCGTTTAACCAGCAAAGACACGCCTCCTTGATTATCCGCGAGGATATCATCATTAATAAAAAAGCTGACTTCGCTGGCAAACTTTAGGGTAAATGACGTGTTTTGGGCTTTAGAGCGGGCAATTTCTGGTGTTGCATATATACCTGTCGTGGGTACGCTAACGATAAATTCACTGGAGGTTATGTAGTATTCATTGAGCCATCCAGTAGTACAATTTTCGCCATTTTCTTCACATTCATAGACAAAACTCCAACGACTCCAGGCATCATACATACCACCTTGAGATTGACCAATAAACTGAACCTCGTAGGTACCCGGTGTTAAATATTTAATGACGGGATTGTCATCATCGTTAACTCGCGCATCAATATTAATAATCGTTACATCACGAGAACGAGTCAAAACTGATTGCCCGGATTGAGATTGACTGGTCATAGTTCACCCTCTATAAATTCTGCAAATAATTGCTCAAAAAGATCGTTCAGCTTAATGAATCACTAACACTCAAGTTTCTATAATGTCTGATGAGTTCCCCCTAAGCCAACCTTCGTTTGTTTTTCTTAATAAAACAAGTTGAATCAGTTATGTAGTAGCGCCATGGCGCGTCTGTACGCTTCAAAATACGTTGAGCTGACATCATAGAGGACTAATGCTCCTTTAGTCGGGGTTTAGGCTTCTATCGTCAATCGGGATGGGGGGAACTTCAGTCTATGGCAGGCTTTGGGGACTTGCACCACTACTAGAATGAAACCGCCCTGATTGTGCCAGTTTTTGTTAGTCCCATCGGTGTTGTCGAGCTTCATTGACTATCCCTTGAGCCTCTTCGAGTGAAATATTGTAGCGATCGCTCAAAAGTTGGGGAATGCGATCGCAGTCGCGATTGGGATTCACTTTTGGTTGATGGGAGTAGGAAGGCAGTGCAACATTACATAAAAAAGGCTTATGTTGCGCCTGTAGTTGAAGCGGTTCAAGATTCTGAACTTCGCGTGAATTTACAAAAAATAGCAAGGCGCCACTGAGGTTAGCATCGCTGAGGTTGGCATCGCTGAGTAAGGTACAGTTGAGGTCGGCATCGCTGAGATTAGCATATTTGAGGTTGGCACAACTGAGGTTGGCATATCTGAGGTTGACACCGCTGAGGTTGGCATATCTGAGGTTGGCACCCCTGAGGTTGGTACCACTGAGATTGGCATTGATAAGGTCAGCACCGCTGAGGTTGGCACTACTGAGGTCGGCACCACTGAGATTGGCATTGATGAGGTTGGCACTACTGAGGTTGGTACCACTGAGATTGGCATTGATGAGGTCGGCACCACTGAGGTCGGCACCGCTGAGGTCGGCTGTTTTTGTATTTCTGTTGGTCCTGCGAAAATTGAGCAACAGGAAGACTCCACTGGCAACCATCACAATCGCCCCCATACCCCTGATGAGGGTTTCACGGTGTGGGTGAGCAAGGGTTGCGCTCTCGTTGTGGGATAGGCGATCGCCATCCGGCTGAAGTCTACGATCAGAGAGAGACGCAGGAACCGACGCAAGGGCTTGACTGCCTAAGACAACTGAGGCAGCAATCATGGATAAGCCTAGTGATTTGAGTTTGAGCATTGCCGGAAATTGTTACACTTGTTTATTCAGTCTGCCCTCTCTACCAGTAAAGAATTTAGCGATCGCTTTGCCTATTACAAAAATTTTTCTTTGCAGCTTAAAGCTTACCAAACCTTACCTGTAACCCAGAACGAGGATGTAAAGTGGGGATGGCATCCATTGTCAGGTTTTGCTTAGGCAGCAATTCCCAACGATAATGACGCAGTAAATGAGCAGCAAAAATCTTCATTTCCATCTGAGCAAATGCCAGTCCCAAACAAATGCGCGGTCCACCACCAAAACCAACTAAACTAAACTCCTGTTGCTTGTGTTCTGCCCGTTCGGGTGAAAAGCGATCGGGATCAAATTGCTCTGGATTGGTATAGACTTCACTATCCTGATGGGTGCCTTGAATGCGATAGAGGGCTTGCCAACCTGCGGGAATGTGGTAGCCTTGATACTCAAACGACTTCACCACTCCTCGAAATCCACCAGCCACAGGAGGATACAGGCGTTCGACTTCCCGCAATACCTGTTCTAGGTACGGCATTTGCTTCAATTGCTCGAAGGTGACAGCACCCTCTGTTGTGAATTGTTGCTGTTCTGCCCTCGCTTTGGCTAACACATCTTCATGCTGCGCCAATGCCATAGCCAAAGATGTCAGCATGGATGTCGTTGTCTCGTGTCCCGCAAATAACAGCAGTAGCGTTTGGGCTTTGAGTTCGTTCATGGAGAGGGCATTTCCCTCCTCATCCCGACTCTGTACCAGCAACCCCAAGGCATCCTGGGCAGGGGATAGCTGTCGCTTTCGCACCGCTTGTTCGATGTAGTCTAATAACTTATCCCGTGCTGCCAATGCCTTACCATAAGTCGAAAAGCGCCAGCGTAAAGGTACGGCAAATAAACCTGATGTCAGTTGCGTAAACCACTGCGATAGTTGTGCCATATTTTCTCCGGGTTTACTGCCCACAAGAAGTATACTGGCAATCTCAAATGTCATCTGTTTGAGTTCGGGAAACCAGGTGAACGTACCCAGATGTTCCCATTTTTTGAGATACTCCTGGATGAGGCTATCCATTGTCTCTAGATAATTTGCCAACGCTTTGCCGTGAAACGCTGGCATTAATAACTTACGATTACGCCTATGTTCCTCCCCTTCTTGGACAAATAGAGACTCTCCCAACAGTTCCTTGAACGTATCGGGCCACCCCTCGCGCCAGGAGAAGCAATCCATATCGGAAGAGAGGATAAAGCGATTGGCATCTGCCCCCACCATAACAACTGTTGGTCGCCCTAAGATGTTAGTCTTGAAGATTGAGCCATACTTGCGTTGCCGTTTAACGGCAAAATCAGGATCAAATAAAAAACCAAGAGTTTCGCCAATCCAAGGTAGACCAAAACTACCGGGAGGTAAGGGCAAGGTTTTTGGGCTAATAGTTGCACTCATGAGTGTCGGAGGTCGTGTAGTTAGGGTAGGCTATCTGCATTGCTTTATTTTAAGGTTATCCAGTTGTCCGATTGAGCGGTATATTGTACCGTCCAGTTGCGCCGTGCGATCGCATCCTGATTTTTAAACTGAACCGCTTATTCTTCCCTAACTCCCCTGAGCCAGGGGAGGAGGTAGAGTATGAACTACAGCGACTTACTTTGTTGAAGTCGCTGTTTCTGACGCTTCCTCGCTCCTAGTTGCTTCATGCTTCCACAATCAGTAGAGCTAGGCAGCTCTGCGTCTAAAGAGGTTCGTTCCAAGCCCCTTGCCCAAATCTC